>NZ_JBHVYK010000010.1:0-130405 GCF_042880855.1 Streptomyces sp. NPDC058291 | reverse complement strand
CGGCGCCCGAGCGGAAGCCCGGCCCGGCACCGGAGCAGAACCTCGCTCCGGAACCCGAGCAGAACCCCGAACCGGCACCGGAGCAGCCCCAGGACCCGGCGCCCGAGCAGACGCAGTCGGAGTCGGAGTCGGAGTCGAAGCGTGAGGTGAGCGACAGCGCGGCTGCTCCTGCAGCGCCCGCTGACGAGCCGTTGCCCGCCGACCGCCGGACGGCCTCCGCCCACGACGCCGTACCCCCCGCCCCCGAGGACCCCGCAGGAGGTAAGCAGTGAACGACGCTCTCGACGTCGCCCTGCGACTCCTCGTCGTCTTCGTCGTCTTCCTCACCCTCCCTCTGATCGTCGGTCAGACCGAGCACAAGGTCATGGCCCATATGCAGGGCCGGCTGGGCCCGATGTACGCGGGCGGTTTCCACGGCTGGGCCCAGCTCGTCGCGGACGGCGTGAAGTTCGCGCAGAAGGAGGACATCGTCCCCGCGGGCGCGGACCGCCGTATCTTCCAGCTCGCGCCGGCCGTCGCCCTCCTCCCGTATCTCCTCGTCCTGCTCGCCATCCCCATCGGCCCCGGCGAGGGCGCCGTCGGCCAGGTCCTCGACGCGGGCATCTTCTTCGTGCTCGCCGTGATGGGCGTCGGCGTGCTCGGCTCCCTCATGGCCGGCTGGGCCAGCGCCAACAAGTTCTCCCTCCTGGGCGGACTGCGCACCGCCGCCCAACTGCTCGCCTACGAGCTGCCGATGCTGCTCACCGCCGCCTCGGTGGCGATGGCGGCCGGCACGGTCTCCCTGCCCGGCATCGTCGACGCCTTCCAGTGGTGGTGGCTGCCCTGGCAGATCGTCGGCGCGATCGTCTTCTTCGTCGCCGGCCTCGCCGAGCTCCAGCGGCCGCCCTTCGACATGCCCGTCGCCGACTCGGAGATCATCTTCGGGGCGTACACCGAGTACACCGGTCTGCGCTTCGCGCTCTTCCTCCTCGCCGAGTACGCCGGAATCGTCGTCCTGTGCGGTCTGACCACCGTCCTCTTCCTGGGCGGCTGGCACGGACCGTGGGGCGCCGACGGCTTCGGCTGGGTGTGGACCCTGCTGAAGGCCGCCGTCCTCGCCTTCGTCGTGATCTGGTTGCGCGTCACCTATCCCCGCCTGCGTGAGGACCAGCTCCAGAAGCTCTCCTGGACTCTCCTCGTCCCCCTCTCCCTCGCCCAGATCGCCCTCACCGGCGTCGTCAAGGTGGTGATCCGGTAACCATGGCCCCCTTTCCTGGCAGTGGCCTCGCCAAGGGCCTGGCCGTCACCCTGCGCACGATGACGCGCAAGACCGTCACCGAGCAGTACCCGGACGCCCAGCCCGAGCTCGCCCCCCGCACCCGTGGCGTGATCGGCCTGTTCGAGGAGAACTGCACGGTGTGCATGCTCTGCGCCCGTGAGTGCCCCGACTGGTGCATCTACATCGACTCGCACAAGGAGACGGTCCCGCCCGCGGCCCCGGGCGGCCGCGAACGCAGCCGCAACGTGCTCGACCGCTTCGCCATCGACTTCGCACTGTGCATGTACTGCGGCATCTGCATCGAGGTCTGTCCTTTCGACGCCCTGTTCTGGTCTCCGGAGTTCGAGTACGCCGAGACCGACATCCACGAGCTCACCCACGAGCGCGACAAGCTCCGCGAGTGGATGTGGACCGTGCCGGCCCCACCGGCTCTCGACCCCGCCGCCGAGGAGCCGAAGGAGGTCGCCGCCGCCCGCAAGACGGCCGAGAAGCTGGCCGCCGCGGCCCGCGCCGAGTCCGCCGAACCCCCGGCCGCCGCGCCCGGTGCCGCGGGAAGCGAAGGGGGAGACGCGTGAGCCTCGCCCAGGCCTCGCAGGGCTTCCTCTCCCCGACCGGCGTTGAGATCGCCTTTCTCCTCGTCGGTCTGGTCACCTTCGGCGCGGCCCTCGTCACCGTGACGACCAGGCAACTGGTGCACGCGGCCCTGTGGCTCGTGGTCGCCCTCGGTGGTCTCGCCGTGGAATACCTCCTTCTCACCGCCGAATTCATCGCGTGGGTGCAGGTCCTCATCTACGTCGGTTCCGTCGTCGTGCTCCTCCTCTTCGGTCTGATGCTCACCAAGGCCCCCATCGGCCGCTCGCCGGACGCGGACTCCGGCAACCGGTGGGTCGCGCTCGCGGTCGCCGTCGCCGCTGCCGCCGCCCTGGTCTGGGTGGTCGTCGACGCCTTCCGAGCCACCTGGATCGACCTGTCCGGCCCGGCCGCCGGCTCGACCGAGGTCACCGGCGCGAGCCTCTTCCAGAACTGGGTCCTCCCCTTCGAGGCCCTCTCCGTGCTTCTCCTCGCGGCCCTGGTCGGCGCGATCGTCCTGTCCCGCAAGGCGAAGACGGAGGCGAGCTCTCCCCCTCTGAACTTCCGAGCCGCTTCCGAGAGTTCCCGTGCCGTCACGGAAAGTGACAAGAACTCCGAGAGGGTCCGGACTTCCGAGGGGCTCCGCTCCGGCCAGGACGGTGGGAACGCCGGGAACGCCCGGGACACCCAGCGTGAGGAGCACGATCAGAGCGCCCGGGGCGACCGAAGCTCCCGCGACGACCGTGAAGGCCCCGCCGAGCAGGAAGGCGCCCTCTGATGCACCTCGCCTATCCCGTCGTCCTCTCGGCCCTCCTCTTCTGCACCGGCCTGTACGGCGTCCTGGCCCGCCGCAACGCGATCCTCATCCTGATGTCGGTCGAGCTGATGCTCAACGCGGTCAATCTGAACCTGGTCGCCTTCGACGTCTGGCTCAGCAAGTCCGCCGAGGAGACCCTGCACTCCGGTCAGGCCCTGACCCTGTTCACCATCGCCATCGCCGCCGCCGAGATCGGCATCGGCCTGGCGATCGTCCTCGCCGTCCACCGCAGTCGCGGCACCGCCGACATCGACCGGCTCCGTGACACCGCCGAGGGCCATGAGAGCCACGAGGGCTCCGCGGCAGACGGCCCCGACACCGACGCCCCCGCGCCCGGAGCGGCCGCCGAGAAGGCTGAGGCCACCGCGTGACCACGACCACCCTCGCCGTCCTCGTCCCCCTCCTTCCGTTCCTGGGCGCGGCCGCCGGACTGCTCCTGGGCCGCACCGCCCCGGGGTTCGTCCGCCCGCTGGCCGTCCTGCCGACCGTGGCCGCCCTCGCCCTGGCCGCCGTCGTCGCCGTCCGCCAGGGCGGAGACGCCTCGATCGACGCGGCCACCGAGCTGACCCCCACCGGCTCGGTCCCGGTCGAACTCGCCCTGCACATCGACGGGTTCGCCGCGTTGGTCGCCGTACTCGTCGGCCTCGTGGCCGCCTGCGTGCAGATCTACTCCACCGGCTACCTGCGCGAGGACCCGCGCTACCCCTCGTACGCCGCGCTCGTCTCCCTCTTCACCTCCGCGATGTTCCTGGTCGTCTACTCCGGCGATCTGATCGTGCTGCTGGTCGGCTGGGAGGTCATGGGCATCTGCTCCTACTTCCTGGTCGGCCACTACTGGGAGACCCCGGAGGCCCGCGCCGCCTCCATCAAGGCCTTCCTGGTCACCAAACTCGGTGACGTCCCCTTCCTCATCGGCCTGTTCGCCCTCGCCACCGACGCCGGGTCCTTCGAGATCACGAAGATCCTCGGCACGGTCGCCCACGGCGGACTCGACCACCCGACCCTCGTCGCCCTGCTGCTGCTCGCGGGCGTGGCAGGCAAGTCCGCGCAGTTCCCGCTGCACACCTGGCTCCCGGACGCGATGGCGGGCCCCACGCCCGTCTCCGCGCTGATCCACGCCGCGACGATGGTCGCCGCCGGCGTCTACTTCATCGCCCGTCTCCTGCCGGTGTTCGAGGCCTCCGCGGCCGCGATGACCGTCCTCGCCGTGATGGCCGCCGTCACGATGGTCGGCTCGGGCCTGGCCGCGCTCGCCCAGGACGACATCAAACGCGTCCTCGCCTACTCGACGATGGGCCAGCTCGGCTACATGACCGGCGCGCTCGCCGTCGGCGACCGTGGCGCCGCCGTCTTCCACCTCCTCTCGCACGGCGCGTTCAAGGCGCTGCTGTTCCTCGCGGCCGGCGTGATCATCCATGCCGCCGGCACCAACTCGCTGGCCGCGATGTCCCGCATGAGCGATCTGCGCGACCGCATCCCCGACGCGTACTGGACGATGACCGTGGCGCTCCTCGCGCTCGCCGCCATCCCGCCGTTCAGCGGCTTCTTCTCCAAGGAGTCCGTCCTCGGCGCGGCCGAGCACGTCACGGCCGGTCACACCGAACACGCTCCGGGCGCCGCGGGCTGGACCGTCCTCCTCGCCGGTGTGCTGACCGCCCTCCTCACCGCCGCCTACGCGGCCCGGCTGTGGCTGCTGGCCTTCCGCGGCCGAGGGGCCGAAGCCCCCGACCACGGCCGCCAGCCCCTGACCATGACCGTGGTGCTGTGGATCCTGGCCGTCCCCTCCCTAGCCCTCGGCGGGTTCGCCTACCGCACCCTCCCCGGCTGGTTCGACGGCGTCGATCTCGCTCCCACCCTCACCACGTCCGTCCTCGGCACCGGAGCGGCACTGATCGGCGCGCTCGTCACCTACGCCGCCTGGCGCCGCCTCACCGGGATCGCCGCCCGCGTCCCGCTGGGCGCGGTCGCCGCCCACCCCGAGGGCGACGCGGCCCAGGTCGAGGCCGAGGCCATCGCGACGCACGCGCCCGCCTACGGAGACGTGGCCTCCGCGCCCGACCCCGCGGACCCCGGACGGCTCCTGCTCGGCCCGCTGCACCGCCACGCGGCGGCCGGCTTCCACCTCGACGCCCTGTACGGGACGTTGTTCGTCCGTCCCGTACAGGCGGCCGCGAGCCTCGTACGGTTCCTCGACCGGGAGGTCGTGGACACCTACGTACGCGGCGCGGGCACGCTGCCCCGCTGGCTGGGGGCCGCCGTGCGGCGCGCCCAGACCGGCAACGTCCAGACCTATGTGAGCGCGCTGCTCGCCGGCACCGTGGTCCTCGCGGTCGCCGCCCTTCTCGTCGCCTCGGGAGCGTGAGCAGGCGTGATCGATATCAACGAGTCCGTGATGCAGGTCCTTCTGGCGTTCATCGTGGTCGGCCCGCTCCTCGGCGCCGTCACCGCTTTCCTGCCCGCGCCTCCCGGGCTGAAGGGGAAGTCTCCGGAGCAGGCCGTGCTGCGGCACGGCGTCACCGTCACCGGCGTGATCCTGCTCGCCGCGATCGTCCTCGCGCTCGGCTTCGACCACGACCACCCGTCGAAGATGCAGGCCACCACGGACATCAGCTGGATCCCCGCGCTGGACGTGCGCATCCACCTCGGCATCGACGGCATCTCCCTCCCCCTGCTGGTCCTGACCGCGCTCCTGACCTTCCTGTGCGCGCTCTACTCCTACTTCAAGCAGCCCGAGGGGCCGTCCCCCAAGGCCTTCGTCGCGCTCGTCCTCGTTCTCGAGTCCGGCACGCTGGCGACCTTCGCCGTCCTCGACCTGCTGCTGTTCTTCCTCGCCTTCGAGACGGTTCTCATCCCGATGTACTTCCTCATCGCCCGCTGGGGCGGTGAGGGCCGGACCCGCGCGGCCTGGAAGTTCATCCTCTTCACCCTGCTCGGATCCGTGGTCATGCTGCTCGGCCTGCTCCTGATCGGAATCAAGGCGGGCACCTTCGACATGGTGGCACTCGCCACTGACAACGGCCGATCCCTGAGCACATCCGTGCAGGTCATCGCGGTCCTGGCGATCGGGATCGGACTCGCGGTCAAGACCCCGATGTGGCCCCTGCACAGCTGGCTCCCCGACGCCCACACCGCCGCCCCGACCGTCGGATCGGTCCTGCTGGCCGGGGTGCTGCTGAAGATGGGCACGTACGGGTTCGTCCGGATCCTGCTTCCGGTCGCACCCGACGGCTTCCGGATCTTCGCCCCGTATCTCGCCGCCTTCGCCGTCGTCGGGATCATCTACGGTTCCCTGGCCTGCCTCGCCCTCGCCAAGCGGGGCGCGAAGGGCGACCTCAAACGCCTGATCGCCTACTCCTCCGTCGGCCACATGGGCTTCGTCCTCCTCGGCATCGCGACGATGACCCCGACCGGCGTGAACGGCGCGCTGTTCGCCAACATCGCCCACGGCCTCATCACCGGCCTCCTCTTCTTCCTGGTCGGAGCCCTCAAGGACCGCACCGGCACGACCGACCTGGACACCCTCGCCGAACGGACCGGCGCCGCGCTGTACGGCAGGACACCCCGGCTCGGCGGCCTCCTCGCCTTCGCCGCCGTCGCCTCGCTCGGCCTGCCGGGCCTCGCCGGCTTCTGGGGCGAGATGCTGGCGCTGTTCGGGGCCTTCGACCCGGCGAGCGACCTCAGCCGTCCCGCCTTCCTCGCCTTCACCGCGATCGCCGCGTTCGGCACGCTGCTCACGGCCGCCTACCTGCTCGCCGTGGTCCGCCGTGTCTGCATGGGCACGGTCGCGCGGGACGCGCCCCGCCTGGCCGACGTGCAGACCTACGAGTTCGCGGCCTGGACCCCGCTCGTCGCCCTCACCGTCGTCGCCGGCCTGTGGCCCAAGGTCCTCCTCGGCCTGACCGACCCGGCCGTGCAGCAGCTCCTCGCAGGAGGCACCCGATGAGCTCCCTGGCCCAGTCCCCGGTGCGGCCCCTGGCCGAGTCGGCGGTCCAGTCCGTCGACTGGCAGGCCATCGCGCCGCCCACCCTCGCCGCCGTCGTGGCCCTCGTCGTCCTCGTCGCCGACCTCTTCCTCGGCGACGCGCGCAAGCCGCTCCTCGGCTGGCTCTCCGTCGCGGGCCTCGCGGCCTCCGGGGCCCTCCTCGTGCCCCTCCTGGACGGCGACCGCTCCACCTTCTGCCTGGCCGGCGAACCGAGCGCGTGCAGCTACACCGTCGATCGCTTCACCCTCGTCATCCAGTTCCTGGTGCTCGCAGGAGCGCTGCTGGCGGCCCTGCTGTCGGTCACCGCCCTGAAAGACGCGCGCGGGCGGCTCCCCGAAGGGGAGTTCTGGTTCCTGCTGCTGTCCTCCGCCGCCGGCGCCGCCCTGCTTCCCGCCTCCCGCGACCTCGCCACGCTCGTCGTCGCCCTGGAGGTCGCCTCGCTGCCCGCGTTCGCCCTCGTCGGCATCCGGCACGGCGACCGCCGATCCTCCGAAGCGGCCCTGAAGTTCTTCCTGTCGTCCGTCACCGCGACCACCGTCACCCTCCTGGGCATCAGCTTCGTGTACGCGACGACCGGCACCCTCTACCTCACCCAGGTCGCCGACCGCATCCAGCACGTCGACGGCCAACTGCACACCCTGGCCCAGACCGGCGTGGTCCTGACGCTCATCGGCTTCGCCTTCAAGACGGCCGCCGTCCCCTTCCACTTCTGGGTGCCCGACACCTACGTCGGGGCCCCGCTGCCCATCGCCGCGTACCTGTCGGTCGTCGGCAAGGCGGTCGGCTTCTCCGGCCTCATCCTCGTCACCGTCGTCGCCTTCCCCTCGTACGCCGACGTCTGGGGCCCCGCGCTGGCCGCGCTGGCCGCCCTCACCATGACCGTCGGCAACGTCGGCGCCCTCCGCCAGCAGACCACGCGCGCGTACAGCGCCGTACGCCTCCTCGCCTGGTCCTCCGTCGGCCAGGCCGGCTACCTCCTCGTACCGATCGCCGCCGCCGCGTACTCCGACGACGCCCAGCACGCCGTCGGCTCCACCGTCGCCTACGCCCTCATGTACGCCGCCGTGAACCTCGGCGCCTTCGCGGTGGCCGCCCTCGTGGGCCGCACCAGCGCCGCGAACCGGATCACGGACTACCGGGGCCTGTATGCGCGCAACCCCCTGGCGGCACTGCTGCTGGCGTTCTTCCTGCTCTGCCTCGCCGGACTGCCACCGGGCGTCATCGGCCTCTTCGCGAAGGTCACCGTCTTCTCGGCGGCCGTCGAAGCCGGCCTCGGCTGGCTCGCCGTCGTCATGGCCGTCAACGTCGTGATCGCCCTGTACTACTACCTCCAGTGGACGGCCCTGCTCTTCAGGACACCCGAGGGCCAGGCCGGGAAGCACGCCGTCCCCGCCCCCCTGACGGCCGCGATCGCCCTCGCCGCGGCCCTCGGCATCGCTCTCTCGGGAGCCCCCCAGCTGGTCCTGCGCTTCGCCGACACCGGCCTCTTCTGAGGCCGCACGCGCGCGTACGCCGCCGCCCTCCCCCGGACGGCTTACAGCCCTGCCCGTGGGCACAAGGGAACTAGTGCCTCCCGCCTGGCGTTGACCAGTGCGGGAGGGTGCACTGGGTGTGACATCACGGCACCAGTGCCACCGGAGACCAGTAAGACCGCAAGCAAAGGGTTCCCCTGCTGCACGACTTGGAGGGCGTACCGTGCACCGCCGGCACAACGGGCTCAGGACCGCAGTACTCCTCGGGGGGCTGTCGGCACTCATCATCGGCATCGGCAGTTTCTTCGGCCGTGCGGGGCTCGTCATCGCGGTCCTGATCGCGCTCGGCACCAACGCGTACGCGTACTGGAACAGCGACAAGCTGGCGCTACGCGCGATGCGCGCCCGCCCGGTGAGCGAGTTCGAGGCCCCCGCCCTGTACCGGATGGTCCGAGATCTCTCCACCCAGGCCCGCCAGCCCATGCCCCGCCTGTACATCTCGCCGACGGAGGCGCCCAACGCCTTCGCCACCGGCCGCAACCCGCGCAACGCCGCCGTGTGCTGCACGGAGGGGATTCTGCGCCTCCTCGACGAGCGCGAACTGCGCGGAGTCATCGGCCACGAGCTCAGTCACGTCTACAACCGGGACATCCTCATCTCCTCGGTCGCCGGCGCACTGGCTTCCGTGATCATGTTTCTGGTCAACTTCGCCTGGCTGATCCCGATCGGCCGCTCCGACGACGACGACGGCCCCGGCATCCTCGGCATGTTGCTGATCATGATTCTGGGCCCCCTCGCCGCGAGTCTCATCCAGCTCGCCATCAGCCGCTCGCGGGAATACGAGGCCGACGCCTCCGGCGCCCAGCTCACCGGTGACCCGCTCGCCCTCGCGAGCGCCCTGCGCAAGCTGGAGACGGGCACCAAACAGCTTCCGCTGCCTCCGGAACCCCGCATCGAGACGGCGAGCCACATGATGATCGCGAACCCCTTCCGCCCTGGTCAGGGACTCTCCAAGATGTTCTCGACACATCCGCCGATGGCGGACCGCATCGCCCGGCTCGAGAAAATGGCAGGTCACCCCCAGTGAAGACCATCCTGAACGTCCTCTGGCTGATCCTGAGCGGCTTCTGGCTGTTCCTCGGCTACGTGCTCGCCGGCGCGCTGCTCTGCGTCACCATCATCGGCATCCCGTTCGGCGTCGCCGCCTTTCGTATCGGGATCTACGCTCTCTGGCCCTTCGGCTACACGACGGTCGAGCGTCGGGACGCCGGCGCGCCGTCCTGCCTCGGCAACGTGCTCTGGCTGGTGCTGGCCGGCTGGTGGCTGGCCATCGGCCATATCGTCACGGGCTTCCTGCTCTGCGTCACCATCATCGGCATTCCGTTCGGCATCGCGAACTTCAAGCTGATCCCGGTTTCGCTGTTCCCGCTGGGCCGCGAAATCGTGCGCACGGACCAGCCGTTCGCCGCCCGCTGACGCCTGCCGGCACGGCCGCGGCGGCGGCCGTCAGCGGGCGGCCATGGCGACCGGCCGGGCCATGCCGACTGTCAGCCAGCCGGCATCCGGCAGACTGGTTTGTCCACAACCGCGGGGTTGTCCACAGGCCGGGCCGGTCGGCAGTTGCGGCAAGCATCATGAACGCATGACCGAGAACGTGCAGTTGCCGGCACAGGTGCCGGTCGAGGCGGCCACCACCCGCCCGTGGGGTCGGCCCAGCCTCCCCGAGCCCCACCGGGTTCGCACCACGTACGCCTGCCCGGATCGCCGCTCCCCCCCCCAGGCGGGCGTCCCGCCCTTCGAACCGACTCCGTGGACCGGGTTCCGCATACGCACGGCGACAGATCGCCTCACGACGGCGTGAACGCGCGACGGCGTGGTCAGGCCCCCGCAGCCCTGCCCTGCCCTGCCCTGCCGTTGCCGTGGCCGCTGCCCCTGCCGCCTGAATTACGGCTTCGTCCGTGGTGTGCCGGTCGACCGCCGTCGCACTCCGTACGTGACGACGCCCACCGCGAGCACTCCCGCCCCCGCCACCACCGAAGCCGTCGGCAGCGCGAAGGCCAGGACCAGACAGCCCAGAAGTCCCAGCGCGGGCAGCGCCCGCTTCGAGGGTTCCGAATCGAGCGTCCAGGCAGATGCGTTGGCCACCGCGTAGTACGCCAGCACACCGAAGGAGGAGAAACCGATCGCACCCCGGACGTCCACCGTGGCGGCCAGGATCGCGACCACCGCGCCCACGGCGATCTCGGCCCGGTGCGGTACCAGGAAGCGCGGATGAACGGCCGACAGGGCGCCGGGAAGGTGCCGGTCCCTCGCCATCGCCAGCGTGGTGCGGGAGACGCCCAGGACGAGGGCGAGCAAAGAGCCCAGCGCGGCCACGGCGGCCCCGGCGCGCACCACCGGCACCAGCCCGGGCGCCCCCGCAGCCCGGACCGCGTCGGCCAGTGGCGCGCTCGCCCGCCCGAGTGCCATCGGCCCAGCCACGCAGAGGACGGCCACCGCCACACCCGCGTACACGGCCAGCGTGACGCCCAGGGCCCAGGGGATCGCGCGGGGGATGGTGCGCTCCGGGTCCCGCACCTCCTCGCCCAGGGTCGCGATGCGCGCGTACCCGGCGAACGCGAAGAAGAGCAGACCGGCCGCCTGCAACACCCCGCCGAACCCCTCGGAGGCGCCGACCTCCAGCCGTCCGGCATCGGACGCCCCCGACCCCAGGCACACCACCACCACGGAAGCGAGGACCGCCAGAACCACTGTCACGATCGCCCGGGTCAGCCAGGCCGACCTCTGTATGCCGCCGTAGTTCACCGCGGTCAGCGCCACCACGGCCGCCACCGCGACCGCGTGCGTCTGTCCCGGCCAGACGTACGCCCCGACCGTCAGCGCCATCGCCGCACAGGAGGCCGTCTTCCCGACCACGAACGACCAGCCGGCGAGATACCCCCAGAACGCCCCGAGCCGCTCGCGTCCGTACACGTACGCGCCGCCGGACGCCGGATACCGCACGGCGAGGCGTGCCGACGACATGGCGTTGCAGTAGGCGACCAGCGCGGCGATCGCGAGCCCGATCAACAGACCGGAACCCGCTGCGTGCGCGGCGGGAGCGAGAGCGGCGAAGACGCCGGCGCCGATCATCGAGCCGAGCCCGAGGACCACGGCGTCTCCGACGCCGAGCGCCCGCCGTAGCTCGGGGGCCGGTCCAGGCTTTGTCATGCGCCGCACCCTACTGATCGGGAGAACCGGCCGGCGCCGTCGGGATGCTCTCCCTCGGGGACGAGCGCAGCCGGCCCGACCGTCCGAGCCGGATCAGCAAGCGAGCGGTCAGGTGATCGGCGTCGCAGGGGTGGGCGCCCGGTCGGCGCCCACCCGGCGGACTACCGGTAGTTCACGAACTGCAGGGCGAAGTCGAAGTCCTGGCCCTTGAGCAGTGCGATGACGGTCTGCAGGTCGTCGCGGCTCTTGGAGCTGACGCGCAGTTCCTCGCCCTGGACCTGGGCCTTCACGCCCTTGGGGCCCTCGTCGCGGATGAGCTTCGCGACCTTCTTCGCGTTGTCCTGGGAGATGCCCTCCTTGATCTCCGCGAAGAGCTTGTACTCCTTGCCGGAGAGCTGGGGCTCGCCCGCGTCCAGCGCCTTCAGCGAGATCCCGCGCTTGATGAGCTTGGACTGGAAGACGTCGAGGACGGCGTTCACCCGGTCCTCGGAGTTCGCCTCCATCAGGATCTTTTCACCGGACCACGAGATCGAGGCGCCCACGCCCTTGAAGTCGTAGCGCTGCGAGATCTCCTTGGCGGCCTGGTTGAGGGCGTTGTCGACCTCCTGCCGCTCGACCTTCGAGACGATGTCGAAACTGGAGTCGGCCATGTCCTGTGGCTCCTTGTATCAGAGTGCGTATCGGGTGCGAATCGGCGCACGAGGGGTGACCGCCGAGCCCGGCGTGATCCCGGGCCGCATCCGGACAAGCCTAGCCACCCCGCTCCCTCCGGGCGGCGAGGAATCAGGTGGCGAAGCACCCCTGCGCATCAGGTATCGTTTACGTCGTTGCCAGGGAGCACCGCCGAAAAGCGGTGCGAATGGGCAGCGACCCCGGCGGTGTGCCCGAGCGGCCAAAGGGAGCAGACTGTAAATCTGCCGGCTCAGCCTTCCCAGGTTCGAATCCTGGCGCCGCCACGCTGAGAACGAAGGGCCCGTGACCTGCTAACACAGCAGGTCACGGGCCCTTCGTCATGCACCCTGACGGGCAGCGAACTGTCTCACGCCGTCTCGCGTTCGAACGCCTTATCTCGATGTGTGTGGACGGGGCGTGGACGGGATTTCCGGCAGGTCACCCGCGTTGCTCCAGCCGTGCGGAGATCTTGGCATTGGCTGCATCGTCACCGTCCTTGAGGAACTTTGCGTACACCCGGAAGAGCACGGCCACGCTGTGGCCAGCGCGCTCCGCAACGAGCTGCGGTTCCACCCCAGAGCTGAGCCAGGTGGACACGGCGGCGTGGCGAAGATCATATGGGCGCTTTGCCAACGCCGATTCGAACTCCGACGATGTGAGCGCGCGGGAACGGGCCACGGCCCAGACCTCGCCGTAGCCCGTGTCCTGGACCAGTCCGCCGCGCATGGTCTGGAAAACCCGCCCGTCCGGAGCAGTGCCGTACGCGGTGATGTGCCAGCGGAGCAGCGCGACCAACTCAGGCGGGATCGGAACGTGCCGGACCGCCTTCCGCGGGCGGTGCTTCAGCCCTCGCCGGTCGTGCGCTTCCCCGCTGTCCGTCCATGCCGCGCCCGACCGCGGGCGCGTCTCTCGGAGCCGAATCATGCCCCACCCTCGGCGCGGTAGGTCGCAGTCCTTGAGCAGCAGCCCGATGACTTCCGCCGGCCGGGCCGCGGCGTAGTACATGCAGCCGAAGAACGCCACGAGACGACGACCGCGCGGACTCTGGTCCCGTACGGAGGCCAGGAGCTTGACCGCTTGTTCGGGGTTCGGCGCGCAGGCAGGGTCTACCTCTTCCACTACCTGCTCCGGGGCCTTCCACTTGATGCGGGTGAGCGGGTTATCGGTGAGAAGTTCGGCCTCCACCGCGTACTCAAGAGAGTTGTAGAAGATCGCGCGCTTACGGCTGATCGTGCCCGGAGCGGCTGTTTTGCCATCCAGTTTCTTGGACAGAGCGCGGAGACTGGCCCGCACGAGAACCAGGTCGGAGAGCGCGGACGTGGGAAGCGACTTGCGCTCGAACCAGTCCAGCACCTTGGCTACGTCGGCGGGGGGTGCCTCGTCCCAACGCTTCTTGTTGAACGCCCAGCCGTAGAGCGCCGGCCGGACGACCCTGGCGTCCGGCATCCCCTTGCTGTCCTTCACGAACGCCGGAGTCACCGTTGCCATGGCTTCGGCGAGAGTGCGGCGCGTCGACGCGGGGGAGTCATCCCACTTCATCTCGATGTAGTTCCGGGCGTGCTCGTACCAGGAGATGTCCCGTTCCTTCACGACCAAGGATTTGGGCAATCCGCTGTCGACGTCGAAGGGTTCGCCCTCGCGGGCTGCGATGATGAGCTGGGCCCGGCGACTCTCCGCCAGGCCCAAGGTGAGAAACGACTCCGAGTGCGGTCGCAGGCCTACCTTCCATCGGAGTTGGTAGGGCTTCCGGTAATCGCGCTTCCGGATGGCCCAGATCTTGACGGTGTAGCTCCACTCGGTCACGCAGCGTCCAATTCGTTCATGAAGGCGTCCAGGACGCTGCGGCGCACGCGCACGCGACCGGTCGGAGTCAGCTTTGCTTCGGGACCGAGTCCGCGGTTGCGCCAGCGGTACCAAGTGGCGCGGGTGATGTTGAGTTCAGTGAGCACTTCGCTGAGCGGCAGCCATTCGTCTACGGGGGAGCGGCGGCGACGGGCAGGGGTGGCCATCCCGAAGATCTCCTCAAGGCAGAAGGCGGGGGCTCTTGGCCCCCTTCTGGAAAGTCCGCTACCTGCGCTACCTCCGCTTCCTTGCAGGTCAGAGGCCTGCTGGTGGTAGCGGGTGGGGGTAGCGGTAGCGGATGGCGTAGCGCGGGGTAGCGGGCCGCGGGGGTGCGGCCCGCTACCGGGTTCGTGCTGGTCAGACCCTGTTTTCGGTGTCCGGTAGCGGAAGTAGCGGACTTTCCGGGGGCGGGGGGCAGTAGCGCTGCCATGCGTCGTGCAGATCAGTGGCGTAGTAGCCCTTGAGGACGCTGCCGCCGGTCTTAATGTTGCGGGAGGCTACGGGGTCGCCCTCGGTGGTGACGTACTCGGAGAGCATCCGGGAGAGCCGTCGAGAGTCGAGGGGCTTGCCGCCCATGTCGGCCCATGGGGCGTCGTCGAGGGCGTTGAGCCGGTCGAGGATTGCCACGGTGGGCAGGCGGTCGATACCGATCAGCACGTGATCACGCAGATCGGTGAGCAAACGGATTCCGATGCTGCCTTTGTCGTTGACCTGCGATGCCTTGACCATCGTCGTACAGGCCTTCCGTGCGCGGTCGGGCCAGTCCCCGCCGGCCGCGTCGGCAATGGCGATGAGCGGTTCCCACACGTCCGCGGGCCGGTCGGTGACCCCTTCGGGCAACTCGGGGAAGGAGTCGGTGACCTGCTCCTGAACCGCTTCCGCCCACTTGGCAAGCCGGTCACGGATGTCGTTGCCTTCGCGGACGTGGATGCGGGTGCGGAACTGCTCCACGCGCTCGTTCCGGGCGCGGCGGCGCATGCGGATGATGACGGAGCGGGTCATGATCGTGTCGGGCAGGTAGCCGAGTCCCGCGACGGCGACGGCGCAGAACGAGGGGAAGCCCTGTACCTGCTGGTTGGCTCCGTCTCCGACGCATCGGTACATCGGCCGGCCGCGGGTGTGGCCGGCGTTGATGAACCCCCGGAGCTGTTCGTTCTCGCCTGCCTTGGGTCCGAAGATCGTGTCGATCTCGTCGAAGAGGATCGTGGGTCGTCCGCCGTCGACTCCGGACACGGACCGGAAGAGGGCGGCGGCGGATGCGTCCACGGCCGCCATGGCGCGCGGCACGAGGGTTTCGACGACTTCCAGCGCCCGTGACTTCCCCGATCCGGGTTCTGGGGAGAGGAAGGCGAGTCGGGGGGTGGAGTCGAATGCGTCGAGCAGGTGGGCGTGCGCGTCCCACAGGGTGACGGCGACGTAGGCGTGCTCGGTGGGGAAGATGTTGAAGCGACGGTGGAAGGCTTCCACCTCGTCGAGCAGCGCGGCCCCGTCGATGATCTCGGTCATGCGGCGGCCCTCCTTTCGGGAACGGTCGCGGGAGCTCCCGCGCAGACGGCTTGATGGTCGGCGTACTCGGCAGCGAGCGCGGCCACCTTGGGGACGCCCGTGGCGGTGCGGGTCTGCCCGCAGACGCAGGCGTAGGCGGCGTTCGGGGTGTCGCCGGGGCGTTTGGACCAGCGGGCCCCGTCCTTGTGATGCCGGTAGAGCGGTGGGGCGTAGATGCGGATGCCGGGCCGCTCCGGGGTCGGGTCGGGCGTGTTGTGGCGGGCCTGGTCGCTGCGGAACTTCTCAGGACGAACAGCAGCAGGGACGCCCTGACGGGCGACGACCCTCGGGGCGCCCACGGCCGGCGTGTCCACAGGCTGTGGAGCGACCGACGCCCTGCCGTGGCTGGTGAGGCTCTTAGTAGGTGGGGGGCTGCTCATGTCGCCCTCCCACCAGGGGTGTTGTGGGCGATGGACCAGTCCAGACCCCGTGTGATGACGTCGTCGTAGTAGCGCTGCGATTCGGTGGCGTTGCCCGATGCCGCCCTACTAAGAGCCTCCTCAACCTCCCCGCGGTCGAGGTCGCCGGACGTGATCAGCCGCCCGAGTGCGCGGGCGGCCCGCAGCAGGACCGCGTTGCGGGTGCCGTCCGCGGCCGTGGCCACGTTGGCGACCTCCCCGCGCAGGGCTGCCGCGGCGTACCCGCTTGCGCGGGTCGTGACGGCGACCGTGTGGCCCTGTGCGGGCCGTGGGCGGGGCTTCAGCGCCTCGTACAGCCAGTCCGGCAGAACAACCGGCGGACGGTCATCTAGGACCTCGTACGAGCCATCCGGGGTGGTGCTGCCGGCGCCGACGACGTAGCCACCCCATCCGCGAGTGTCGATCTTCCTCGCTAGGCGTCCAGCCGTGGAGTGCAACCGCACCCCGGGGGGTTGGGTGAAGTACAGGTGTTCTCCACCGCGCGCGGTCCGCACCCGGTAGGTGGCAGGTGTTTGCTGTCGGGCGCGCTCGCAGAGCGCTGCAAAGGAAGTGGCGCCGTCAGGCGTTCCTTTCGGCTCTTCAGGCTTGAGCGTGTCCAGGTCGACGACGAGCAGCCCGGAGGGGCCGGTGGCGATGCCGACGTTGTAGGACTGCTGCGTCCACGCGGCAACGAGCAGGTCCCGGTTTGTGGTGGCGCGCTGCTCGGGCGTCTTGTGCCCGTCGGTGCAGCGGCCGATCGCGGGGCAGTACTTCTGTGCGTGGCCGGCCGGGCGTTTGTCCTGCCGGCGGAGCGGGATGACGTGCCAGTCCCGCCGGGCGGCTTCCAGCGCCCACGCCAGCAGACTGTGCTGGTCGTGCTCGGAGGGGCTGGTCATGCTGCGCTCCGCTCGGTCAGGAGCATCTGGCGATCGGTGGGGATGGCGTGGATGACGCGCTCGCGCCATTTCAGGGCGTAGTCGATGCAGTTGGCGCAGTTCTTGTGTGTGTGGCCGGGCAGCGGGGGCCGGTGGCGGGCGTGGGAGCTCCAGGCGGCGGAGTCGGCGGAGGTGAGCAGGTGGCCAACGCGTTCGAGACCGAGGATTTTGAAGCCGAAGCCGTGGAGCTTGAAGCCGTGGGCGGCCATGGCGGTGACGATGGCGGCGCCCTGGCGGGTGGACTGCAACCGGCACACCGACCCGAGCCCGACGACGGGTTCGGCCCGCAGGTCGACACCCGCCCTCTCGTACAGCTCCACACACCGCTCGTAGGCGGGGATGGTGTCCCCTTGGAGGACGGGAGCGATGCGCAGGTCCGGGGCCAGCGAGCGCAGTTCGAGGAAGTTGGCCACGGTGCGCTGCTGGTGCTCTTCCACGCTGAGGTGGGTGCCGACGAAGTACTGCCCGCCGAACCAACCGCCGTCGATGATGGCCTTCTCGCACATCCAGTCCTGCGGGGCGGCCCAGTCGTAGGGACCGACGTGCTCCCAGATGCGGCGCAGGTCAGTGACGTACTTGCGGGGCGGGCGAGTCCAGGTGCCCTTGTCCTTGAGCTCCATGAAGCCGCCGGAGTCGACGGCATAGGGGCCGCGGGCAACATCCCACTTGACGGCGCGGTCCCAGTGCTCCGATTTGAGGAACAGTGGCACGTCGGTGAGGCGCAGCCAGTGCCGTTTGTGGGTGGTCAGGTAGAACCGCATCCCGCCCGTGACGGGAGCTCCCGCCGCGGCATCGGCGGCGGCCGGCGGTAAGGCTCGCCGGATGTTGGTGGGTTGAGTCATGCTGGGTGTCTCCAGTCCTGTTGAGGGTGCTGGTGAGGAGGGCGGCCCCGCGTTCTTGGCGGAAGGGGGGTCGCCCTTTTGCCTGCACGCCCGAGAAATGGGGCGGCAGGGTGTCAGTGGGGGTGGCTAGGGTCGCGGCATGACGACGACCGTTGATCTTGTGCCGGGTTGGGTGACGACGCGCGATGTGATCGCTGCGACCTTCGGCTGTGGCACGTTCCAGGGCATCGAGCCGGCCGACGCTGCGGGCAAGGTGTTCGTGTACTCCGACCCGTCCGCGGGCGAGGAATACGGCTACACCTTCGATGGTCGCGCCGAGGACGACGAGTTCGGGCCGCTGTACCTGTACACGGGCGCCGGCGCCAACGGTGACCAGAAGCCTTCCGGCCGCAACGGCTCCCTGCTCAGCCACGCCGAGAAGGGCCGTGAGCTGCATCTGTTCGTGGCGCACGGCCGGCTGCCGGGCAGTGGCGCGATGCGCCAGCGCTACATCGGTCAGATGGTGTTGGACCCGGTGAAGCCGTACGACGTTCGCCGCGGGCCGGGCAAGGATGGCGCGATGCGCGATGTTCTGGTGTTCCGGCTCCGGCCGGCTGAGGGGACGACGCCGGCGTGGACGGAGGCGGACCGGATGCCGGCCGCCGCGCAGACGGCGTTCGAGATCGTCGATCCCGCGGTGACGGTTGCGCAGCCGGTGGTGCTGCCGGAGCAGAGCGGCGCGAAGGTCAAGAAGACCGAGCAGCACAGCACCACGGAGACGATGGCGGACATTCCTGCCGGGCAGCGCAAGGTGCTGCGCCGTGAGGGCGAGTTGGTGAAGGCGTTCATTGCGCATCTGGCCGCGGCGGGCCACGAGACCCACAGCTTCCAGATCACCATCAAGGGCGAGCCGGGGGCGCTGACTCCCGACCTGTACGACGCGACGGATCACGCGCTGTATGAGGCGAAGGGGCAGACGACGCGGGCCAATGTGCGGATGGCGATCGGGCAGTTGGCTGACTACCGCCGGCACATCCCGGGCCGCAAGGACCTGCTTCGTGTGGTTGTTCTGCTGCCTAGCGAGCCCACCGAGGACGTGAAGGATCTCCTGGGCGAGGAGTACGTGGAGTTGGTCTGGCAGACCGAGGACGGCGGTTTCGCCGGCTGGCCGCTCGCCTACAACCAGCCGTAGCCAGTAGGGGCGGGACGCGCGTGCTGCTAGCCGTGGAAGTGGCTGCGCTTGATCACGGCTTTGCGGATGTTGACCGTGGTCCTGCCCCCGCTGGTGTGTCGTGTGCTGCCGAGGATCTGTACGGCGATCCATCCGCCGAAGATGACCACGGCGAGCGTGATGAGTTGGCTGATGAACGCGGTCAGGGCTGCGATGAACGTGGTGAGCAGGACCAGTCCGCCGCACACCGCCGCGAACCCGACGCCCCCGAGCGCGACGTTCACTGCCGTGCGGGAGACGGCCGGCCGCGCGTCGGCGGGGGCCGGGGTGGGTGCGGGGGTGAGGGTGTAGCCGGTGACGACACGGCCGTCGGGCAACACGATGCTCTGCACGGCCGGCGTCGGGCCCGGCTGGACGGAAACGAAGGGCGCGACGGTCGGGTGGACGGCGAGCGGCTGCGGCTGGTGCACCTCGAGGGCCGCCGGCGGGTGGATGTGCGTCATGGAACGTGCCTCCCGGGATGGGCCGCCGGCCCGCGCCAGGGTGGCGCGGGCCCGCAGGGTTCGGGTGTCAGACGTGGGTGTCAGGGAGTGTCAGGCTGGGGTGTCACGGGTTTCTGACAGCGGGTTTGCCTAAGGGTTTGGGTGTCAGGGGGCCGTGACGGTGTCAGGTGTCAGGCGGCCGTCAGGACGGGGACGATGCGCCACCGACCGGTGGTGTTCGTGGCCTCCAACCGGCCCTCCATGGCGGCTTCCTTCAACCGCTCGGAGACCCACGGGCGCGAGAGGTGGTGGCGGTCGCACCAGTCCATGAAGTCCTTCGGCCCGACGACCATCTGCCCGGCCGCCTCGAAATCGGCGAGCGCATCGGCGAAGAGCCGGCGGGCCTCCTCCGGGGACGGCTTGCGCCCCTGCTCCCGTCCGAAGATCGGTGCGTCGTCGCCCTCCTCGGCATCGGGGAGTTCGGCGTCGGGGTCGATGCCGGCGTCCTCGGGGTCGACCAGCAGCCCACCGCCGTACTCGCTCATGTCGTCCCCTTCATGGACGGCCCGCAGCGCGGCCGGCTGCGCGGTCGGAGTGTCGGTCGGGCGGCCGGTGTAGGCCTGCCCGGCCACGCTGCCGGCGGCGCCGGCGGTGATCGGGTCGGCGGTTGCGCCGTTGTGCTGCGCCCATGCGGCGAGCTGCTGCATGACGGGGACGGCGCGCAGGGTGAAGCGGCGGGTGCGGCCCGGGGAGGGGTAGCGGTCCTCGGGGATGCCCGGGGAGACGGTGTAGCAGTAGCCAGGGCGCCGGTTGCCCCACGCCCCGGGGTGGGCGCCGGCGTCCAACACCGTGTCGGGGAGGCAGAACCCTTCGTCGCGCGGGTCGCAACCGAGAGCGATCACGGACGGCAGCGATGCCCGCGTGCTGGTGGACATCTGGTCATAGGACGGGCGCTGAAGCGACACGATCAGCGAGATACCCGCCGACCGGGCCTCCTGCGCGATCCCGGTGAACGCATCGTCCCCGAGAGCGCGCAGGGTGTTGGCGGCCTCCTCGAACCACGCGACCAGGAACGGCATCCCCGCGCAGCCGCACGCCCGCCCGGGCTGGCAGGAGTGGGCGGGGTCGTTCTGCTGCTGCGCCGCTGCCGGGACCCATTGGCGGTAGCCGTGGGCACCGAGCCAGCGGGTGCGGGCGGGGATGACGGCCTTGACCGCCTCCACCATGACCTCGGTGTCGGTACCCCCCTCGGCTGCCCAGTCCAGGCCTGGGCGGAGCGGGGCGAAGTCCTGGAAGGCCTTCGGGTCGGAGAACCACACGATCACGTCCCGCCGCGAGAGAACCTCGGTCAGCAGGTTCAGCGCGGCGTCGCCCTTGCCGGAGCCGGTGCCGCCGGCGACCAGGACGTGGGTGGAGTTGCGCTCCGCGTCGGGGTCGCCGGGCAGCCAGAGGACGAGCGGGGCGCCGTCGTCGTAGCGGCCGATGACCAGCGGTTCGGCGATCGAACCCCCGAGGTTCGACGGCCCCTCCCACTCCACTACCTCGGCCAGCATGTCCTCGGGGACGATGACCAGCTCGCCGCGGCGGGAGGATCCGGCGTCCGGGGTGTAGCGGACGGCGGACGTCGGCAGGTCCAGCGCGGACGCAATCCGGGCCAGTGCCTTGGTGACGTCGTCGTTGGTCTGCTCGCCAGCGACCACGGCGAGCGGCGCGGTGACCCGGTTCGGCTCCACCTTCGCGGCGCCGATCTGTGCCCGGGCCAGCCCCACCTTCTCCAGCAGCCCACCGTCAGAGCTCCCGGTGGCGGCGCCTTCGGGGTTGTGGCGCAGCATCATCCGCACGTTCCACGACAGCGCCACGACCGGCCCGCCCATGAGGAACATGTCGTCGATGGCGCCTGCGGTGGGGCCGGCGAGGCAGGCGGCGGTGACCCATGCGGATCCGGCGGCGACGGTGACGGCGGAGTGCAGTCGGCGCTGCTGGCTGGTCGACTTCCCCGCCCACCACGTCGCCCCTGTGAGGGCGACGGATGCGAGGGTGAGGCCGACGCCGGCACCGGCGCTGGACTCCCAGCGCCAGTTCCCCAGCGCGCCGGCCATACCGGTGCCGGCGAGGCAGATCCACGGGGGCAGGTGGGGCTTGGCCCGGTGCAGCAGATATGCCCCCACGCCCCCTCCCGACGATCCCTGCATGTCGGGGAAGGCGTAGGCCATGGGGTGCCCGTCAGTGCCGTTGCGGCGGTTGTTCCTGGTCATGCGGCTACCCCTCTCTTACTGCTGGTGCCAGTTCATGACCGGCTGCTGCGGCTTGCGGGCACGGTGACGGACGCGGTTGATCTCTTCCTCGAACTCCTGCTGAAACGTCGAGTAGCAGGCGGCGGCGTTCTTCGCGGCATCGCGCAGGGCGTCGGCAGAGCGCTGCATCTTGCGTGCCACCTTCGCGGCCCGGACACGGGATCCGAAGGTGCGCCCTTGGGGGTCGGGGACCGCGGCCAGTACGCCCTTCATGATTTCGGCGCCCATGGCCACCTCGATCGAGAGCGTCACGGCGGCGGCGCGCAGGGTGTTGCAGTACTGCCGCACCTGCGCCGGCGACCCGAACTCAGGAGAGGGCAGCAGCGATTCGGAGTGCGGCCGGCTGCCTCCGCCTTGGCGGGCGGTCTGCCGGTTGTTGTTGACGGTGACGTTGATCGGCGGGGCGAACGAGCTGCCCAGCGCGCCGACGAACCCGCCGGCGGCGGCGCCGGCGTTGGCGAACTTGTTGCCCTTACCGTCGTTGGTGCTGCGCGGCCGGCTGGTGGTCTGCGCCCGCCGGTGGGCGGAAGCCTGGTCTGCCATGGGGCGATCTCCCTTGTGGTCAGTGCGAGCGGCGGACGATGAGCCACGTGGTCTGGGCGGTGAGCCACATCAGCAGCCAGACCAGTTCCAGCGGGCCGGCGAGCGGCCCGAAGCCGGCCGCGAGCGCGGCCCAGGCGGCGGTGAGGGTGGCGAGCAGGGCCAGGCCGGCGCGCCACAGGACGACCGCGCCGCGGCCGGGCCGGCGGATCTGCATGACCGCCAGCCACGCCAGCGGGGCCGCGGCGAGCGGGGCGAGGATGAGGGACGACCACCAGGCCATGACGTGCAGCAGGCCGGTGACGGCGAACGCGAGCAGGGCGAGCGCGGTCGGGGCGAGCGCGCGACGGCCCTTCCACAGCGCGCGGCCCAGGAATCCGAGTGCCTCGCGGGTCAGCGAGGGCGCTTCGGGAATGACGATCACGAACGGCTGCGCGCCGCGGCGGCCACGCTGACGCGGGATCGAGACGGTGTGGACGCCGGCAGCCCTCTTCGGGCCGCGGGCACGGGTACGACTGGACACAGCAAGACTCCTTGGTCGGAGAGTGGATGAGGGGTGCTGTGCAGGTGAGTCAGGCCGCGGCGGCCTGGTCGTCGGGGTAGGCGCACGGCACGCACATGCCGAGGGAGACGGGGATGACGTATCCGGCATCCCGGCCGCACTCCGGGCAGGTGCGACGGGCCGTGTTCGCCTTGTCCAGCGCGGCCTGCTTGGCCGGCGTCATGGGGCGTACAGGCTTCGCTGCGTCTTCGCGGTAGAGGTAGGCGACCAGCGGGCCGCGCCGCGAGCGGGGCCGCTCGATCTGCGCGACCACGTCCTGACCACCCGGGCGCAGCCCCTTCGCGCGCAGCTGACGGCGGGTAGCCAAACCGTCCGGCGCCAGACGCCACGGGTAGACCGGTAAGGAGGCCATCACCGGTTCCCGATGGCGAGTTCGGCGCTGCCCTCACCGGGGTCGCGGTACTCGGCATAGCGGGCGGACACCCAGCCCACCGACCAGCCGCACAGGTCCGCCGCGCGCCGCACCGACACGCCATCGGAGACCGCCGCGGCGACGATCCGCCGGGCATGGTCCTCGGGCAGCTTGGTGTTCACAGGCGGACCATCCAGCAGCGCGGCGTGCTCACGGCGAGCAGTCTCCGCACGCTCCCGGGCCTCCCGCGCTACTCGCTCGGCTGCCTCGCGTTCAGCGTGTTCACGCTCCCGCTCGCGCTGTTCACGCTCGCGTTCACGGCGTTCACGCTCCATCCGTTCGGCAGCCTCGCGGGCGGCTTGCTCCTCGCGCTCCTCCCGCCGCCGGCGCTCCTCCCGCTCCGCCGCTTCCGCAGCAAGGCGGGCTTCGTGTTCACGCTGTTCACGCGCCAGCGTCGCGGCGTGCTCGCGCTCCTCGCGCGCCTCCCGCCGGGCAGCCTCCGCACGTTCACGGGCGGCCTGCTGGGCTGCTTCGCGTTCGGCTCGCTGGCGTGCCTCCAGTGCGGTGATGGCGGCGGTGATGGCGCGGCGGTAGGCGAGTCCGGTTTCCGCGGTGACGATCAGCAGCAGCGGCGCCACGGAGTGGACCGCTACTCCGACCAGGTCATTCTTCAACGCGGAGTCGGCGGTATTGAGTGCCAGGGTCATGGTGCCGGTCATCCACCGCAGGGCGATCGGCCACCGTCCGCCGTGCCCACCGAGGCGGGCGAGGACGGAGTCGAGTCGGACCACGATGACCACCGCGGCGTCCACGACGAGCGGCAGGATCGGCGCCGTCCACCCCCACTTGGCCGGGGTGTGGGCGGACATCAGGGGGGTGACGGTGAGGATCGAATACAGCATCGCGCCGCACACGATCAGCCACGTCCCCACGCTCAGCGCGCGCTCCGCTGAACGGATCTGAACACCGTTCACGCGGCAGCCTCCTGCCGGGAGTCGACCCAGGTGGAGGCGAGCAGCCACACGGGCGAGGCAGGGTCGGCAGGGTCCGTGCTGAACTCCGTCCACTCCCACTCAGCCGCCGGCGCCTGAACGAACCCCAGCGCCATGAGCGCCTGCGCCCGCTCCGTGAACGTCGGCACCCGCTCACCGGGACCGAAGCTGAACTCCGGCCACGGCTCGAGCGAGCCGCGCACCACTACGAACAACCGCCAGCCACCCTGGCTCGCGGACAGTTGGGCTCGGAGCTCCTGCGCCATCACGCCACCGCACTCGACACGGCGCGGTTGGCGAGCACGGCCCGTTCGGACAGTACCCGGCGCCGGCCGCGACGGGCGCGCCGCTCGTCCAGCTCGGTGGGCGCCTGGTCCAGCAGCGCGATCTGCACGTCCAGCGCCTCGACGTCTGCGAGGATCCGCGGCATCTCAGCCTCGATCGCATCCAGCTCGGAGTCGGTGGGCTCCATGAAGTCGGCGAACGCGGTAACAGCGTCCTGAACAGTCACGATGTACGTCATTGGGTCGTGTTCCTCTCAGCGTGGAACGGCCCGATGCGGCTCCCGGGGGGCCACCCGGGAGCCGCTTGCCGTTGGAGTCGGTTCCGGCTCCCCGCGCTCCCGCCCGTACGTCCTCACGCAGAGCGCGAAACGGACGGGCGGGAGAGGCAGCCGGCCGCAGCGTCAGCGCCGCGAACCAGAACAGACCGAACTGTTGACGGCGCCGCTGGCCGGTCCGTACCGGCGGCGCCTGGATATGGCGTCGGTTCACACCGACCTCCCGCGTTCGCAGGGACATTGGGCGCGACTTCATGCCGCGCGGTTCGTCTTTTCGACTCGGGGAGACGGGGCCCACTTGTTCAGTTGTCAATCAACGGCCGCTTCCTTCGTACTCACCCCCAATGAGAGTGGGGGCTTTCCTCTGTGCGATGCAGTACCTGTTTTACAGGTACTGCATAGGGCTCCGTCAAGTACAGCGACGCAATCTCTTCGTCTCGCGCCGGAACGTCTTGACGTATCTTCAGAATCGCTGCAGGTCAGGGGAGTTGGTCACCCCGCTCATGGACAGCTCTGGGACTTCTAGCTACGGTCAAGAAGTCCCTAGACGTCCCACCGGGGGTGCAGATGTCGAACGAGCGCTTACGAACCGCTCTCCTCACCCGTGGCATGACCGTGCAGAGCCTCGCTGAGGCGGTTGAGGTGAGCCCCAAGACGGTCGAACGCTGGATTACCCAGGGCAAGGTGCCGTACCTGCGTCACCAGTACGCGACGGCGGCGGCCCTCAAGGTCGACGTGACCATGCTGTGGGAGGACGGACGGACCGTCGAGAGTGCGGCCGACCTCACCAAAGCCGAGATAGCGACGGTCTACCCGCACCGCCACACAGTGCCTACTGGCCTCTGGCGAGAGCTGTACGGACGGGCTGAGCGCAACCTGGACGTCCTCGTGTACTCGGGGCTCTTCCTGTCCGAGGACCCGGTCTTCCATGACCTCGTGAGGGCGAAGGTGGAAGCGGGGGCACGGGTGCGCATCCTGCTCGGAGACCCGGGATGTGCGGCCGTCCGGCAGCGCGGCATTGACGAGGGGCACCACATCATGGACGGCAAGATCCGCAACGCGCTCGTGCTGTACCGGCCTCTCATGCGGAGTCACCCAGACGTCGGTTTCCGGCTGCACGATTCGACGCTGTACAACTCGATCTACCGGGCCGATGACGAGATGCTCGTCAACCCGCACGTCTACGGCATCGGCGCCTACATGGCGCCCGTACTGCACCTGCGACGACTCCCCGGCGGAAGCCTCTTCGACACGTACGCGAACAGCATCGATCACACATGGGAGAACGCACGGCTGGTCACTGACCAGGACGTCAAGACCATCACGGGAGCCTGACCATGGGACGTATTGACTACCTGCACGACCCGGACGCACCGTCGGCTAACTCGGTTGTGCCGTCCGTCGTTGCTTTCGTCCAGAACGACGCGGGGCAGGTGTTGATGATCCAGCGTTCTGACAACGGCAGGTGGGCACTGCCAGGCGGTGGTCACGACGTGGGGGAGTCCATCAGTGACACGGTCGTGCGTGAGGTCTGGGAAGAGACCGGCATCAGGGCGGAAGTGGTCGACGTGTCCGGCCTCTACACAGACCCCGGGCACGTCATGCAGTACGACGACGGTGAAGTCCGCCAGCAGTTCAGCATTTGCTTCCGGGCCCGGCCGGTCGGCGGCGACCTCCGTACGAGCAACGAAACGACTCAGGTCCGCTGGGTTGCCCCGGCGGACCTAGCGACGCTGGACGTACACCCCACGATGCGGCTCCGGATCGAGCACGCCATGGACCGAACGCGCACGGCGCCCTACATCGGCTGACGCTTGGCGGCGGCGACTCGTTCGAGCACACGGCATGTGCAGGCGAGGATCTCCGGCTCAGCCCGCCGGATGAACTTGCCGATCAGGCTGTCCGGCCCGTAGCGCCCGGTGATTTCGTTGATCCGGTCTACGGGGTTGGTCGGGGTGCCGTCCGGAGTGGTGTTCATGTCGCAATAGCAGAGTGCATCGTTCAGGTGCGCGCTCTCACGGGGGAACTCGCCGTCAAGCTCAGCACGCAAGCCGCGCGCGTCCGCCTCAAGCCACGAGCACGAGTGATGGGCGACCAGGTTGACGACCTGGGCGTCGGCGCCGGCCACGTCTCGGAGGTACCGCGCGCCGTCCAGGGGATGGAAGCCTGTCTTGGCGAGATCCGGCGCGTAGCCGATGTCATGCAGGACCGCCGCAGCCTCCAACAGGTCCGCGTCCCGGTCGAGGATGAGCGCGATGGTGCGCGCCCGCTCAGCGACCCCTAGGCAGTGTTTCCAGCGTCGCGGCAGCGGCTCAGCGAGCAGCGACTCAGCCAGGGGATAGGCCCACTCCGTCAACGTCGGCAAGCTACGAACGCCCCTCTCGTACCGGCACGGCGCGGACCGTCCGCACCTTGCCCTGTCCTCCACCCGCCAGCACGCCAGCGGCTTCCAACTTCTCCAGCGCCTTGGTCACGGTCGGACGCGACACCCCGAACCGTTCGGCCAGTGCGGAAGCGCTTGGGAACGCTGCCCCGACATCGAGGCGTTCATCCGCGATGACGTCCGCGATGCGCGCTTCGAGGGGGCGCCGGTCGCTCTGCGCTCCAGCACGTACGACGCGCCACCTACCACCCGGCGCAGGCTCGGCGACGCCGTCCTTCTGAAGAACTCCGAACGCCCGGAGCGCGACCCCCCGAGAGATCTTGTAGTCGCGCATGAGATCAGCAGCAGACGGAAGTTCCGACATGTCCGGGTCCGCCTCGATCTGTGTCTTCACTGCATCTGCGATCTTCAGGAAGGTGCCACGGGGGCTGGACTGCTGCGACACTCACTCTCCCTCTCTACGCACCTGGTGCAAGTCTTAAGAGTCGCACGCCCGGACGACGGGCGAGGAGAGGGCGAGGGAGCTGGCCGCCGATCCTGATGCGCCAACGCTTGGGGTGGGCTTAAGAGCGCGTGATGAGTCGTGTTGAGGTTGGCGGCTGCAGCCACGCGGTAGCAGCAGAGGCAGGCATCGAAAGGCTGCGGCACCTTCTTCACGTCTGATTCGCCTCTGGTGCTTCGTCGGTCACGGCGTCTTCCGTCTCAATGATCAGCGGACTCGGCAGGTCCCAGCCTGGCACGATGCCAACCGTGCTCAGCAATTCGTTCCTAATTGCCTCAGCCTTCGCGGGTTCAGCCATGACAGTCCGGGCCATCAGCAACAACTGAGTGCTCGTCACTAGGCAGTGCCCCTTGCTTTTACTGTAGGAGAGCATCTGATCCGGGAAGGCGGGTTGCGTTCTTTCAGTCAGGCTCTTCTCGCGCCAGGCGTTGACAATGAGAATGGCTACCGGGGCCGACTCTCCGGCAATGATCTCTTCTGAGACCCATTTCTCCAGTTGTGCGGCATGCTTTTCGGCGGCACTCTTGCTGATTCCCTTAACCTCGACGACAGCCTGAGAATCACCCGATTTCACGCGGATATCGGCCCTACCCTGCACGGTGGGTAGGATCTCAAAGCCGAGAGTTTGTAGGGCTCGTTCGACTTCAGACTCCAGGGCGCCACCTTGGCTGTATAGCAGACGCTTCCATTTCTCCTCCTCCGCCTGCGATGCCTTGACTTTGTCAATTTTTTCAAGGAGTTCCTTGAGTTCGTCTTGCAGCGTCGACAACTGGGCATCAAGGGTGCGCGCTTCGGGGAAGGAAAAACCGGCGACCCAAACGGGCGCGTCTTCGGTTTCCTCTCTCATCTGGCTGCACAGCCAAGCGTGCAACAGCTCAGGCGTGGAGGAGTGCTCTTGTTCTGCGGTGCTGGGACCTGACTCCTCGTCTCCCTCCTCATCTCCATTGGGGTCCCAATAGGGTTCGGGAAGGATTGCGAGAATTCCTCCATCTTTGTGTCTTACGTACGAGCCAACCGTGTTATCGGTTTGGGAAATCTTGAACGCGGGCGACCCGGGGTACTTCTTGAGGACTCCCCTGTATACCCAGTATCCTTGAGTTTCTCGCCACAGAGGCTGAAGCGGTCCTGGCAATGCTTCAGTTTCCACCCCCACACCTGGAGATATTTCCAGTTCAAATGGGAGAGCGCGATGAAAGCTGATCGGTGCCACTGTCCGGGTCTCGACCCTATTCCTTCCGGTACCGGAATATGTTCGTTCGCCGGTAGGGTACAAAATTTCATGATTCCGTCCCGGGAAAATAACCAGGGCTCTACCTAGCCTTAGGATTTCCTTAAATTCATCGCGTCGTCGCTGAATAGCCTCTAGGAACTGCCTAGATTGTCCATCATTAAGTGTTGGTAGACCTTGTTCTTTTCTGCAGACATCGTTGTAGTGATCGAAGGTTCCTTCGATGTCCCACATGACTACATCGAAGTCATAGCAGGAGACTGTCGACGCGAACTTAACCTCTAGAGAATCCTCAATAGGATAGTTGCAATCGATTAGCATAGTTCTCATACAGATATAATGCCAGTCTTCCCCTGTTCGTGTATGTCATTTGCTCAGAGATCGTCTCCAGGTTGACGCGGAGCCGGATGTGGCGCACGGCCATCGTGGACGGCACTCTTCACGGGGCCCCTGGAGCGGGGGCTTCGTCCAACTTCCCGTAGGAGTCCAGCATCCAGCGGACGCCGTTGTCGTCGGTGAAGTACAGGGTGGGACGGTTGTTGTACAGAGTCGTCGGCGACCAGTGCTGCGACAGGAATCGTGCAGCCCGCCCTGGCCCGAGTACGTGCACGGGCAGTGTCAACCGCTCCCCTCGCGGCTCCGACGCTTCGTTCCACTGGCCACGCCACTCGTAGACCTCTGCCGCGGTGTGCGCGCTGCCGAATCGGACTTCGACAGCATGTATGGGCATGTCACTCTCATTGTGTGCAGTGACCACCCAGTGATCGTCAGGGACAACTGCGCCCTGCCCGTCGGTCGTGGCACCAGCCCGACGATCGTGCATGCGTACTCGCCGGGCCTGCGTCCACCGTCGATCCTCCGCAGCAGCGCGCAGCTCTCCACGCTCCAGCTCTAGGTTCTGCTGTTGCTCGCCCATGAACCGCGACTGCTCGGCAATGAAATGCCGCTGTTCACCGATCTGCCTCCGCTGGCTCGTGATCGTTTGGTACGCGAAGACCGCCGCTCCGATCGCGCCGCCCGCTCCGATCCATGTCGGCACATCGCCCCAGTCCGCCAGGCCCATGCCTGCCCCTTCCTGCCGACGGCTGCGACTCGGTTGAATGGTTGCGCCGCCTTCTCACCGTTTCGGATTCGCAGACACTGACGCCCCTCCAGTGCTTACAGTTCCGGGCATGTCACGAGGACACTGTCAAGATCCGGACGAGACGTGGACGAGATGCGCTGAGTCGCGATGACCGATGTGTAAAGCAGCAGGTCAACGCGCAGATGGGCTGACGCTCTTGAGGGGACTGTAAATCTGCCGGCTCAGCCTTCCCAGGTTCGAATCCTGGCGCCGCCACGCTGAGAGAAGGAACCCCTCCGAACTGTGGAAACGCAGGGCGGAGGGGTTCTTTCGTGTTGGCCGGGGCGTCCGGGCGCCCAGGTATGTCCGGGGGAGGGGACGGAGAAGTCGGGACAGCGTGGCTTCAGTCTTCCTCGGAGGGTGCCTTCGCCGCCCTTTTCACCTCCGCCTCGACGTCGTTCCGCGGTCTGTTCTCGTCCTTGGCGTATTCGGTCACCGTGGCCTGGACGTCGCGGGCCAGGTCGCGCCAGGCTCGCCAGGCGGTCTCGTAGGTGTCGGTCTGGATCTCCGACCAGGGAGTGGCCGTGGGAGCGCCGTAGGCGTCCCGCAGCGCTTCGACCCTCGCGTGTGCCTCGTCGGCCGCGCGTTGCTTCTGCACGAGTTCCTCGAAGGTATGTGCCACGTGTAGGGATGCTAGGGAGGCCGGCGCACTTCCGCGCGGTGAGCGGGGCGCGTCCCGCCAGGGGTACCCGCGTGGCCCACTGGGGCAGACTGGCCCCATGTCCAGCCCGTCCAGCCGCCGTAGAACCTGTCCGGAGTGCCGTCGCGAGATCGCCGTCGTCGCCGGACGGTTCGCCCGGCACGACCCGCCGGGGGCGCGGGAGACCGGCGGCCTGGTGTCCTGTCCCGGCTCCCGCAGCCCGGCGCAACTCGGGGCCGCGCAGCCGTCCTTGGACGGCTACGTCGTGCCGGAGTTCCCGGGACAGCTGCCTCTTTTCTGACCGCGCGGGCGGCTCCCGCGATCCGCGGTCGGGGCCGCCTCCGCCTTCGCGGTCGGCTCCGCGGGGCCGCCCCGGGGCGCGGGTGTCAGTTCCCCGCCACCGCCTTCACCGCGACCGCCACCGGGGCGGAGCCCCTGATCAGCTCCAGGACGAGACCGGACGTCGCCGGGGTGTCCACCAGTTCCGCCAGGACGGCGGCCACGTCGTCGCGGGGGACGGGTCCCCGGCCGGTACGGGCCTCCAGGCGCACCAGACCGGTGCCGGGGTCGTCCGTGAGCGCCCCGGGGCGAAGGATGGTCCAGTCGAGGGACTCCAGGCCCTGCACGTATGCGTCCGCCTCGCCCTTGGCGCGCTGGTAGACGTCGAAGATCTCGTCGCCCCGGTGGTCGGGGTCCGCGCCCATGGACGACACGACCACGAAGCGGCGCACCCCCGCCCGCACGGCCGCGTCGGCGAACAACACCGCCGCACCCTTGTCGACGGTGTCCTTGCGGGCGACCCCGCTGCCCGGGCCCGCACCCGCCGCGAACACGGCCGCGTCGGCTCCTCGCAGCCGCTCGGCGACTTCCTCGACGGACGCCGACTCCAGGTCCAGGACGATCGGTTCGGCTCCGGCCGCCCGCAGGTCGTCGCTCTGTTCCGCCTTGCGGATGATTCCCGCCACCTCGTCTCCGCGCGCGGCGAGCAGACGCTCCAGCCGCAGTGCGATCTGACCATGACCACCAGCGATGACAATGCGCATGTTCTCGACCGTACGCCCGGACAGCCCCGTCCGCCCCACGACGCGGGTCGGGGGCGGGTCGGGTGCGGCCCACGACGCGGGTCGGGGGCGGGTCGGGTGCGGCCCCGAGAGCCCGGCCCAGGCCGCCCTCCGCCGCCTGGCTCGGGAGGCGGTCGGGAACCGGCCGGGATTTCGCGCGCACTTCCAGGATCCCGACCGGGACGGGCCGACGCCCGGTCAGGAAGCGGTCGGCGGGGGGCCCTCGGCCGGGGCCCGGACGTCCCGTTCGGCACCGGGAGGAACGGCGTACGGTGTTCGACTGCGTCCTGCCGTTCCCCCGCGCGGTCCCGGCGCCCGCAGGCCCGTCGCCGCTAGGACAGGTCCCCGCGCCCCTGTCGCGGCAGGCCCAACTCCGTGCCGACCGCCGAGTCGCAGTACTCGCGGACCGCGCTCGTGCGGGTCACGACACGGCCCTGGTGGATGACGATCCTGCTGTACGCCAGTGACAGGGCGCCCGCCAGCCGGTCGCCGCGGACGGCCAGGAGGTCGGCCGGGAAGCCCGCCTCGACGCGCACCTCGGGCAGGCCCAGGGCGGCACGCGCGGACGCGCTCACGGCGTCGTAGGCGTCCTCGGGGCGCAGGCCGTGACGGGAGGCCAGAAGATAGGCGGCCTCCAGGGGGTCGCCCCGGCCGACCGGGTTGCCGACGTCCCGCAACGCCCCGCTGCCCGCCGCGACCCGCACGCCGGCCGCGCGCAACAGCCGTACGGGCGCCGTGCCCCGGTGTTCGACGCCTCCGCAGCCGCCCTGGGGGAGACAGACCACCGTCACGCCGGCGGCGGCCAGTTGGTCGGCGGTGCGGCCGGCCGCGTCGGCGGGGAGACGGCCGAGGCCGCCGCAGGGACTGAGGGTGACCCCGGGGCGCAGACCACCGGCCATCGCGGCGAGTCGGGCGAGGCGCGCGGGATCGCCGGCGTCGCTGTGCAGGTCGACGGGGCAGCCGTGTTCGGCGGCGACTTCGAGCACGCACTCCACGTAGCCCGTGGGGTCGGGGTCCAGGTCGGGGCAGCCGCCCACCGCCGAGGCGCCCATCTTCACCGCGTCCCGCAGCATGGCGAGTCCGTCCGCTCCCGCCGCGCCCGTCAGCAACCGGGGCATCGCCACCGTCGTCAGCTCCGCGAGCCCGCGCAGCGAACGGCGGGCCCGCAGGACGGCGGCCAGCGCGCCCAGCCCCTGGACGTCGCCCACGTGGACGTGCGCGCGCAGCGCCGTCGCGCCGTGGCCCAGCTGCACGAGCGCCGCCTCCGTGGCGCGGCGCTGGACGTCCGCCGGGGCGTACGAGACGGGGCCGTCGGCGTCGGCCGTGAGCGCGGTGTCGGCGTGCGCGTGCGGCTCGGCCGGGGCCGGGAGCAGGAGGTAGCCGCCGAGGTCCACACGGGCGCCGGTGGACGTGCCGGGGCGGGCCGGTCCGGCCGTCAGACTGCCCGCCGTGCCGACCGCCTCGATGCGCCCGCGGCCCAGCCGGACGTCCACGGTCCGGCCGTCCGTCAGACGGGCCCCGCACAGCAGCAGGGCCGCCGGGGCCGGGGAGCCGTCGGAGGCGCCGGACGAGGACGACCACGAGGGGGGCGGCTGCGGCTGGCTGTCGGGCATCGGGCTCCAGGGGCTCGGGACTGCGCCGGTGGCGCAGCACACGCTGATGACGCAGGCGTCGCGCGAGGACGCATGATCACGCAGAGTGAGTCGAGCCTAGGACGGCGGTTCGGCGCGGGCGGGGAGGAGCGCAATAGTCGTACCGGTGTGGTCCGGCGTGCGGGAGAGGTCCCTGGGGCGGCCGGGACCTCGGGAGACGCCACCTTGGGCGGTCCCGGAGGCCCCGGCGAAACGGATTTGGGTGAACGGCTGGGGACCGTGTAATGTCTTCATCGCTCGCCCCAATAGCTCAGTCGGTAGAGCGTCTCCATGGTAAGGAGAAGGTCTACGGTTCGATTCCGTATTGGGGCTCTGGTGGGTGAGGTTCCCGTCGCGAGACGGGGCCCGATCCCATCAAAGCGGTGTAGCTCAGTCGGTAGAGCAAGCGGCTCATAATCGCTGTGTCACCGGTTCAAGTCCGGTCACCGCTACTGACAGTAGCCGATTGTGGGGTCGGTCCTTCGATCGGCTACTCTTCTATGCGTTATATGCATTAAATCGTCCCATCCGTTCGTCAAGGAGCACTCCTGTGGCTGCCACCGACGTCCGCCCGAAGATCACGCTGGCCTGCGTGGAGTGCAAGGAGCGGAACTACATCACCAAGAAGAACCGGCGTAACAACCCGGACCGACTGGAGATGAAGAAGCACTGCCCGCGTTGCAACGCGCACACCGCGCACCGCGAAACGCGATAAATCAGGCTCGTATGCGAGGCCGTCCCCGAGTGATCGGGGGCGGCCTCGCGTCGTTGAGCGACTTGTAACGGTCAGTAGAGCGACGCAGTTCCACAGCGGCGCGCAGCAAGTCAGGAGGTGCCGAGGCCCATGGCACTCGACCAGTCCTTCGTCGGGCGGACCTACCCGCCCACCGATCCCTATGAGGTCGGCCGGGAGAAGATCCGCGAGTTCGCCGAAGCCGTGGGGGACGCCCATCCGGCTTACACCGACCCGGACGCCGCCAAGGCCCTCGGGCACCCGGATGTGATCGCGCCGCCGACGTTCGTGTTCTCGATCACCTTCAAGGCGGCCGGTCAGGTCGTCCAGGACCCGCAGCTGGGTCTCGACTACACCCGCGTGGTGCACGGCGACCAGAAGTTCGCCTACAAGCGCCCGGTGCGCGCCGGTGACCGGCTCACGGTCACCTCCACCATCGAGGCCGTCAAGGCCATGGCGGGCAACGACATCCTGGACATCCGCGGCGAGGTGCACGACGAGGCCGGCGAGCACGTCGTGACCGCCTGGACCAAGCTGGTCGCCCGCGCGGCGGAGCCGGCGGCAGCCACGGCGGAACCTGACGGAAAGGCGTGAGAAACCGATGACGGCGAAGATCGCTTACGACGACGTCGAGGTCGGCACCGAGCTTCCGGCCCGGTCCTTCCCGGTGAACCGCGCCACACTCGTGCAGTACGCGGGGGCCTCCGGGGACTTCAACCCCATCCACTGGAATGAGAAGTTCGCCAAGGAGGTGGGCCTGCCGGACGTCATCGCGCACGGCATGTTCACCATGGCCGAGGCGATCCGCGTCGTCACGGACTGGACCGGCGACCCGGGCGCGCTCGTGGACTACGGTGTCCGCTTCACCCGGCCCGTCGTCGTCCCGAACGACGACCAGGGCGCGGTGATCGAGGTCACCGGCAAGGTCGGCGCCAAGCTCGACGACAACACCGTGCGGGTCGACCTCACGGTGACCAGCGCCGGACTGAAGGTCCTGGGGATGTCCCGGGCCGTCGTACGCCTGGCCTGAGAACGGCGGGCCCGCGGGGGCCGGCGGCAGGCGGTGCGGTAAGGGGCGTCCTCTATTGCGGGGCGCCCCTTACGCGTGCTCGGCGGTGGTCGCCCCGGGAGTGGTCGTGACGGCGGTGGTCGTCCCGGGAGTGGTCGTGACGGCGGTGGTCGTCCCGGCGGCCGCCCGGACCGCGGTGTCCGCCGGGTCTCGTAGGCTGGGCGCGTGCAGGAACTCCGTGACGCCCCGCTCGCCCCGCTGACCACCTTCCGGCTGGGCGGTCCCGCCACCAGGCTGGTGACCGCGACGACCGACGCCGAGGTGGTCGCCGCCGTGCGCGAGGCCGACGCCGACGGCACGCCGCTGCTGATCGTCGGCGGCGGCTCGAACCTCGTGATCGGCGACAAGGGCTTTCCGGGCACCGCCCTGCGCATCGCCACCCGCGGCTGCGGGCTGGTCGGGACGCGGCTCGAACTGGCCGCCGGCGAGGTGTGGACCGACGCCGTCGCCCGCACCGTGGACGCCGGGCTCGCCGGCGTCGAGTGCCTGGCCGGCATCCCCGGCTCGGCGGGCGCCACTCCGATCCAGAACGTCGGAGCGTACGGCCAGGAGGTCTCCTCGACGATCACCGAGGTCGTCGCCTACGACCGCCGGGCGGGCGAGACGGTCACGCTCACCGGCGAGGAATGCGCCTTCTCCTACCGCCACAGTCGTTTCAAAGCGGACCCGGAGCGCTATGTCGTCCTGCGCGTCCGCTTCGAACTGGAGGACGCGGGCGGGCTGTCGGCGCCCCTGAAGTACGCCGAGACGGCACGCGCGCTGGGCGTCGAGCCCGGGGACCGCGTGCCGCTCGCCGACGCCCGCGAGACCGTGCTGAAGCTGCGCGCAGGGAAGGGCATGGTCCTGGACGCGGAGGACCACGACACCTGGTCGGCCGGCTCGTTCTTCACCAACCCGATCCTCACCGACGCCGACTTCGCGGTGTTCCACGCGCGCGTGCGGGAGCGGCTCGGCGACGGCGTGGAGCCGCCCGCCTATCCGGCGGGCCCGGGACACACCAAGACCTCCGCGGCCTGGCTGATCGACAAGGCGGGCTTCACCAAGGGGTACGGCAGCGGGCCCGCCCGCATCTCCACGAAGCACACGCTGGCCCTCACCAACCGCGGTACGGCCACCGCGGACGACCTGCTGGCGCTGGCCCGTGAGGTGGTCGCCGGGGTGCGGGAGGCCTTCGGGATCACGCTGGTCAACGAGCCGGTGATGGTGGGCGTCGAGCTGTAGGGCCGGGCGCCGGGCTCGCCTGTGAGACACGGCCCGCCGCTCCTCCCCGAGGCGACGCCCGGCCGGTCCCCGCCGGGCGGTCGGGCCTGTCCGCCGTACCGCCCCGCCCGGCCTTCCGTATCGCCCCTAGTAGGCCACGCCCACTCCCTGTTTCACCGTTCCCGCGTCCGCCACCATCGCCAGCATCGCGTGGGCCACGTCGGCGCGGCCGATGAAGCGGCCCCTGGGCGGGAACCCGCCCACCGCCACCCGGTACGTCCCCGTCACCGGCTTGTTCTGCAGGCGCGGCGGGCGTACGACCGTCCAGTCCGTGGCGCTGCGCGCCAGTTCGGCCTCCATCTCGCGCAGGTCGGCGTACACGTCCTTCAGGGCCGCCGAGACGATGGCGCGCGCGGTGCGGTCCAGGGCGCCGTCGCCCTCGGAGGCCGGGCCGACCGGGCCGGCGCTCACCACGAGCAGTCGGCGCACGCCCTCCGCCTCCAGGGCCGTCAGCACGGTACGGGTGAGGCGGGCGGCGATCCCGGCGTCCTTGCGGCGGCGCGCCCCGAGACCGGACAGGACCGCGTCCCGGCCGGTCACCGCGGCGCGCAGCGGCTCCGGATCGGTCAGGTCGGCGCGGATCACCTCCAGCCCGTCACCGGTGACCCCGAGGCCGGCCGGATCGCGGACCACGGCCGTGACCTCGTGGCCGGCGTCCAGGGCCTGGCGGACGACCTCCCGGCCGATGCCCCCGGTGGCGCCGAAAACGGTGAACCTCATGGCGTGCTCCCCTGCCCGGTCGGGTGGGTGAGTGCTCACTCACCCCTGCTCCCTCTAGGGTGGGTAAGCATTCACTCACCCGTCAAGAGGGGAACCCGTATGGAGCGACCGGCCCGCGTCCGCATCCTCGACGCCGCGCACGAGCTGATGCTCACGGTGGGGATGGCCCGCGCCACCACCAAGGAGATCGCCAAGGCGGCCGGCTGCTCCGAGGCGGCGCTCTACAAGTACTTCCCGAGCAAGGAGGAGCTGTTCATCCGCGTACTGGCCGAACGGCTGCCCCGGCTGTCCCCGCTGCTCAGCAGCCTCGTCGACGAGCCGGGACACGGCACCCTGGAGGGCAACCTCACCGAGATCGCCCGCCAGGCCGCCCTGTTCTACGAACAGAGCTTCCCGATCGCCGCCTCCCTGTACGCCGAGACGCAGCTCAAGCGGCGCCACGACGCGGCCATGCGGGAGCTCGGCGCCGGGCCGCACGTGCCGATCGAGCAGCTCGCGGCCTATCTGCGGGCGGAGCAGGCGGTGGGCCGGGTCCGGCCGGACGCGGACACGTTCGCCGCGGCCTCGCTGCTGATGGGCGCCTGCGCGCAGCGCGCGTTCGCCTACGACGCGGCGGGGGAGCGGCCGCAGGCGGACGGCTTCGCCGCCCGCCTCGCGCGCACCCTCCTGGCCGCCGTCGCCGCCTGACGGCTCAGGACGCCAGCCAGTCGTCGACCCCCGCCAGCAGCTTTCGCCGCACGTCCTCCGGCGCCGCCGAACCCCGTACCGACTGCCGGGCCAGCTCGGCCAGCTCCTCGTCCGTGAAGGCGTGGTGGGCGCGGGCGATGTCGTACTGGGCCGCCAGGCGCGAGCCGAACAGCAACGGGTCGTCGGCGCCCAGGGCCATCGGCACCCCGGCGTCGAACAGGGTCCGCAGCGGCACGTCCTCCGGCTTCTCGTACACCCCGAGGGCCACGTTGGACGCCGGGCAGACCTCGCAGGTCACCCCGCGCTCGACGAGTTTCTTGAGCAGGTGCGGGTCCTCGGCCGCGCGGACCCCGTGCCCCAGCCGGTTCGCGTGCAGGTCGTCCAGGCAGTCGCGCACGGACGACGGCCCGCCCAACTCGCCGCCGTGCGGGGCGGACAGCAGCCCGCCCTCCCGGGCGATCGCGAACGCCCGGTCGAAGTCGCGCGCCATGCCCCGGCGCTCGTCGTTGGACAGGCCGAAGCCGATCACCCCCCGGTCCGCGTAGCGCACGGCCAGCCGGGCCAGGGTGCGGGCGTCCAGCGGGTGCTTCATCCGGTTCGCCGCGACCAGCACCCGCATCCCGAGCCCGGTCTCGCGCGAGGTCGTCTCCACCGCGTCGAGGATGATCTCCAGCGCCGGGATCAGCCCGCCCAGCCGGGGCGCGTACGACGTCGGGTCGACCTGGATCTCCAGCCAGCCCGAGCCGTCCTTCAGATCCTCCTCGGCCGCTTCCCGCACCAGCCGCTGTATGTCCTCCGGCTCGCGCAGGCAGGAGCGCGCCGCGTCGTACAGGCGCTGGAAGCGGAACCAGCCCCGCTCGTCGGTGGCCCGCAGCTTCGGCGGTTCCCCGCTCGTCAGGGCTTCGGTCAGCGCCTCGGGCAGGCGGACGCCGTGCTTGTCGGCCAGTTCCAGCACGGTGGTGGGCCGCATCGACCCGGTGAAGTGCAGGTGCAGATGGGCTTTCGGCAGCTCGGAGACGTCACGTACACGCGGGGGGTTCGGGGGGCGCCCCCCTGAAGAGTGCAGCATTCAGCGATCCTGCCGTACGCGGGCTGCGTCCGGGTAGCCGATTCCCCGAACGTGGTCTTGCTCGCACACGGCAACGGGCCGCCTCCCGCAGGAGACGGCCCGCGGACCGCTCACGCGGCAGGCCGGCGTGCCAGGTCAGTCCCTGGCCTCCGCCAGCAGCTTCTGGACGCGGCTCACGCCCTCGACGAGGTCCTCGTCGCCCAGCGCGTAGGACAGGCGCAGGTAGCCCGGGGTGCCGAAGGCCTCGCCCGGCACCACCGCGACCTCGGCCTCCTCCAGGATGAGCGCGGCCAGTTCGACCGTGTCCTGCGGACGCCTGCCGCGGATCTCCTTGCCGAGCAGCGCCTTCACGGAGGGGTACGCGTAGAACGCGCCCTCGGGCTCCGGGCAGAGCACGCCGTCGATCTCGTTGAGCATCCGCACGATCGTCTTACGACGCCGGTCGAACGCCTCGCGCATCCTCTCGACGGCCGACAGGTCACCGGAGACGGCGGCCAGGGCGGCGACCTGCGCCACGTTGGAGACGTTCGAGGTGGCGTGCGACTGGAGGTTGGTCGCGGCCTTGACGACGTCCTTGGGGCCGACGATCCAGCCCACTCGCCAGCCCGTCATCGCGTACGTCTTGGCGACGCCGTTGACGACGACGCACTTGTCGCGCAGCTCGGGGACGGCGGCCGGCAGCGAGGTGAACGTCGCGTCGCCGTAGACGAGGTGCTCGTAGATCTCGTCCGTCATCACCCACAGGCCGTGTTCGACGGCCCAGCGGCCGATCGCCTCGGCGTCCTCGGCGCTGTAGACCGCGCCGGTCGGGTTCGACGGGGAGACGAAGAGGACGACCTTCGTGTTCTCCGTACGCGCCGCCTCCAGCTGTTCGACGGAGACCCGGTAGCCGGTCGTCTCGTCGGCGACCACCTCCACCGGGACACCGCCGGCCAGCCGGATCGACTCCGGGTACGTCGTCCAGTACGGCGCCGGGACGATGACCTCGTCGCCCGGGTCGAGAATGGCCGCGAAGGCCTCGTAGATGGCCTGCTTGCCGCCGTTGGTGACCAGGATCTGCGAGGGGTCGACCTCGTAACCCGAGTCGCGCAGCGTCTTGGCGGCGATGGCGGCCTTCAGCTCGGGCAGACCGCCGGCCGGCGTGTACCGGTGGTACTTCGGGTTCTTGCAGGCCTCGACGGCCGCCTCGACGATGTAGTCCGGGGTCGGGAAGTCGGGCTCGCCCGCGCCGAAGCCGATCACCGGCCGCCCGGCGGCCTTCAGGGCCTTGGCCTTGGCGTCCACGGCGAGGGTGGCGGACTCGGAGATCGCACCGACGCGGGCGGAGACCCGGCGCTCGGTGGGAGGGGTTGCAGCGCTCATGAGCCCCATGGTTCCAGACCGGAAACCACTCGGGCACACGGGTTTCACGTACTGAACATGTACGGGCAAAGCCCTGAACATCCGTCCGGATTCGCTTCCCCTGCTGGGCGATCTTGCGCCGAGGAGCTCCCCACAGGCCCTTTACGTTCGACGAGGCGCTCAAGACCACGTACACTCACACGTCGTTGGCCTTCGACAGCCGCGCCTCCCCAGGTGTACACCGAGCACCCGGTCGGATGCGGTACGTTGGGGGACACACAAAGGGTCGTAGCTCAATTGGTAGAGCACTGGTCTCCAAAACCAGCGGTTGGGGGTTCAAGTCCCTCCGGCCCTGCTACACACTCCGTCACCAGGATGTGTGCGCAGCGCATGTACGTACAGCAATGCACTCGCCGTGCGGCTCACACCGGGCGCGGCACGGCCACGACCCGGGAACAGGTGAGGACGAATGGCGGACGCCGTGGGCTCCATCGACACGCCTGATGCCCAGGACGAGGCGCCTGAGGCGAAGAAGAAGGCCCGCAAGGGTGGTAAGCGCGCCAAGAAGGGCCCGCTGAAGCGCCTCGCGACCTTCTACCGCCAGATCATCGCGGAGCTCCGCAAGGTCGTCTGGCCGACGCGGAACCAGCTGACGACGTACACCACCGTGGTGATCGTGTTCGTCGTCATCATGATCGGCCTGGTGACCGTGATTGACTATGGACTCAGCCACGCCGCCAAGTACGTCTTCGGCTGAGCCGAGAGCGAAGGGCGCCGAGGTATCCGGCGCCCCTTTCGCATGTTCCACCCCTATGTATCCAGGAAGAAGCAGCCACCGTGTCTGACCAGAACCTGAACGAGGCCGTCGAGTCCGTGGACGACGAGCTCGACATCGTCGAGGGCGCGGACGAGGACCTGGACGAGTTCGAGGCTGCCGAGGCCGAAGCGGGCGAGCCCGCCGAGGAAGCCGCGCTCCACGTCGAGGACGAGGAGGCCGAGGACGAGGAAGCCGCCGAGGCTCCTCTCGACGAGGCCGAGGCCGAGGAAGAAGAGCCGGCCGAGCCCGTCGACCCCGTCGTCGCCCTGCGCGAGGAGCTGCGCACCCTCCCCGGCGAGTGGTACGTCATCCACACGTACGCCGGCTACGAGAACCGCGTGAAGACCAACCTGGAGCAGCGCGCGGTCTCCCTGAACGTCGAGGACTACATCTTCCAGGCCGAGGTGCCGCAGGAAGAGGTCGTCCAGATCAAGAACGGCGACCGCAAGACGATCCGTCAGAACAAGCTCCCCGGCTACGTGCTGGTGCGCATGGACCTGACGAACGAGTCCTGGGGCGTCGTCCGCAACACCCCCGGCGTGACCGGCTTCGTGGGCAACGCCTACGACCCGTACCCGCTGACCCTGGACGAGATCGTCAAGATGCTCGCCCCGGAGGCCGAGGAGAAGGCCGCCCGTGAGGCCGCCGAGGCCGAGGGCAAGCCGGCTCCCTCCCGCAAGGTCGAGGTCCAGGTGCTGGACTTCGAGGTGGGCGACTCGGTCACCGTCACCGACGGTCCGTTCGCCACGCTGCAGGCCACGATCAACGAGATCAACGCGGACTCGAAGAAGGTCAAGGGTCTCGTGGAGATCTTCGGCCGCGAGACGCCGGTCGAGCTCAGCTTCGACCAGATCCAGAAGAACTAGCTTCTCTGGAACCCACGCCTCCGAACAGGTCAGACGGGCTGTCACAGCCCGCCTGACCTGCTCGGTTTTTGGCCGCGCATAGATACCCGTTATCGTTGTGCGGTATGCCTCCATCCGGGTCATCCGGAGCGGACGGCTGAAAAACTCTCACTAGGACCCGGAGAGAGCAATGCCTCCCAAGAAGAAGAAGGTCACGGGGCTCATCAAGCTCCAGATCAACGCCGGTGCGGCGAACCCGGCTCCGCCGGTCGGCCCCGCGCTCGGCCAGCACGGCGTCAACATCATGGAGTTCTGCAAGGCCTACAACGCCGCGACCGAGTCGCAGCGTGGCTGGGTGATCCCGGTGGAGATCACGGTCTACGAGGACCGCTCCTTCACCTTCATCACCAAGACGCCGCCGGCCGCGAAGATGATCCTCAAGGCCGCGGGTGTCGAGAAGGGCTCGGGCGAGCCGCACAAGACCAAGGTCGCCAAGATCACCGAGGCGCAGGTCCGTGAGATCGCCACGACCAAGCTGCCCGACCTGAACGCCAACGACCTGGACGCCGCGTCGAAGATCATCGCCGGCACCGCCCGTTCCATGGGCATCACCGTCGAGGGCTGACCTCACCCCCCGTACCAAGCAGAAGTGTGGAAGGGCCTGCTCGGCCCGGACCACGACTCCTCAGAATCACCAGGAGCAGTAGTGAGCAAGCGCAGCAAGTCTCTCCGCGCTGCGGACGCCAAGATCGACCGGGAGAAGCTCTACGCCCCGCTCGAGGCCGTCCGTCTCGCCAAGGAGACCTCCACGAGCAAGTTCGACGGCACCGTCGAGGTCGCCTTCCGCCTGGGCGTCGACCCGCGCAAGGCCGACCAGATGGTCCGTGGCACCGTGAACCTGCCGCACGGCACCGGCAAGACCGCCCGGGTCCTGGTCTTCGCGACCGGTGACCGTGCTGCGGCCGCAGAGGCCGCGGGCGCCGACATCGTCGGCTCCGACGAACTGATCGACGAGGTCGCGAAGGGCCGTCTGGACTTCGACGCCGTCGTCGCCACCCCGGACCTCATGGGCAAGGTCGGCCGTCTCGGCCGCGTGCTCGGTCCGCGTGGTCTGATGCCGAACCCGAAGACCGGCACCGTCACCCCCGACGTGGCCAAGGCCGTCACCGAGATCAAGGGTGGCAAGATCGAGTTCCGCGTCGACAAGCACTCGAACCTGCACTTCATCATCGGCAAGTCGTCCTTCGACGACGAGAAGCTGGTGGAGAACTACGGCGCGGCGCTGGAGGAGATCCTCCGTCTGAAGCCGTCCGCCGCCAAGGGTCGCTACATCAAGAAGGCCGCGATCAGCACCACGATCGGCCCCGGCGTCCCGGTCGACCCGAACCGCACCCGCAACCTCCTCGTCGAGGAGGACCCGGCCGCGGTCTGAGCCTGACAGCTCACCCTCAGTCGGTGACGAGCCCCGCACCTTTCGAGGTGCGGGGCTCGTCCCACTTCCCGTACGTCTTTGCCGTACGTCGTTTTCCCGGACGGCTGTCAGTGCCGTGGGTTAGCGTGCAGGGACGGGAATCTGGGGGGTGGGCGAATGAAGCGGGCGACCGTGCGCCGGGCGGGGCTGTCGATCGTTGCCGTGACGCTCTTCGCGGGGGTGACGGCCTGCGGCTCAGGGGGCTCAGGGGGTTCCGGAGGGGTCGAGGGGGCCAAGAGCTCCACGGGCTCCGGTGTGGGCGGGGGGAGCAGCCCGCGGCTGAGCCCCGTCGCGGCCCTGCGCACCGCCGAGAAGTCCACCGACGGCGCCGACTCCGCGAAGGTCGAGTCCAGCACGACCATCGGCTCGCTGATGTCGATGACCGCCGACGGCGCCCTCGGCTGGGGCCACGGTCTCACCGGCGCCCTCACCATCACGTACACCGGCGGCACCGTCGCCGATACGATGCGCCAGCTGGGCAGCACGTCGATGCAGGCGCGCTATCTGCCCGACGCGTACTACGCCAGGATGGGCGACTCCTTCGCGCGGCAGACCGGCGGCAGACACTGGATCAAGTACGCCTACGACGACCTGGAGCGCCTCGGCGGCAGCTCGGGTGCGTACCTGAAGGACCAGATGACCCACACCACTCCCAACCAGTCGGTCAAGCTACTGCTGGCCTCGGGGGACGTGCGCCGGGTCGGCACGGACAAGGTGCGCGGCCGCGACACCGCGCACTACGCGGGAACGGTCGACGTGGCCGATCTCACCGGGCGGAACTCCCACCTCAGCCGAAGCCAGCTCGACGACCTGAAGAAGACGCTGGAGGGAGCCGGCGTGACCACCGAGACGGTCGACGTCTGGGTCGACGACCGGGACCTGCTGGTGAAGAAGGTGGAGCGCGGCGAGACGGCGCAGGGCGGCTACACCCAGACCGCCTACTACAGCGACTACGGCACCACGGTCTCGGCGAAGGCCCCTGCGGCGGACGACACCGCGGACTTCACGGAGCTGGTACGGCAACAGGCAGGGGCGGGCGCCGGCTCGTAATTCACGGGACCCGCGCCGCCCCCCTGGGATACCTTCACGGTCCTGCTGTGCTTCGACCGTGTGTTCTCTGTACGGGTTCTGTGTTCTGGGGGAAGTTGAATGAGGTCTTCCGTGGGTCTCCTCGGGCTGTCCGCGCTGCTCGTCACCGGGTGCGCGGCCGGGGGCGGCGGCGAGAGCGGGGGCGACTCGGCGGCCGCGGCCGCCGTCGTACGGGCCGCCGGCAAGGCGGAGGAGCCCGTCTCGCTGCGTTACCGGATGACCGGCCGGACGCCGGAGGAGGGCCGGGTCAAGGCCGAGGCCGCGATCGGCGTCAAGCCGCCGGTGATGAGCCTGAAGTCCACGGTGCTCGGCGGACGCGACCGCGGCACCGGAGAGTTCCGGCTGGTCGGCGGGGTGCTGTACGTCGGCTCCGGCGAACCCGGTGAGGGCGGCAAGCACTGGGTGAAGTTCGGCGCGCGGGGCAGATCCGGCACGTCGAGCGGCAAGGTCGACACGAGCACGATGGTGGATCGGGTCCGCGAGAACCCCTCCCACGAGAGCGGGTTCCTCGCCGCGGCCGACGACCTGAAGAAGGCCGGCGTCGAGACCGTCGGGGGCGTCAGCACCACCCACTACACGGGAACGGCCACCGTCGACGCCATCCGCGCCTCCTACAAGGACGACGCGACGAACGTCCGGCAGCGGACCGAGAAGAGCCTCGCCCAGTACGAGAAGCTGGGCGTCGACGAGCTCACCATGGATCTGTGGGTCGACGCCCAGGACCGCACCCGGCAGATGCGCATGCAGGGCTTCGGGCGGCACGGCCAGCTCGACCTCACCTTCGCGTTCCTCGACTTCGGCAAGCCCGTGACCGTCAAGGCCCCGCCGGCCTCGGACACCCTGGACCTGGCCGCGGAGGCTGAGAAGGCCGGCCGCTGAGGTCGCCGTCAGAGGCGGATTTGCTTGACGGCGACCGGTTCACGTACTCTCCACGAGAAGCCAAAGACCGCTGGTCGTTGCCGTGCTCTCGCAAGAGGGGGCGGTGGCCGAAGGATCCGCTGCAATGCGGACGACCCGCGCAGGTGTCGTGGATGTGCTCCCGAGAGAAATCCTTTCATGGAATTCTGCCGGTCGAGCTACGCCCCGTGCGCCTGCGCCGGGGCGTTTCGTCTGTCACAGCCCCTTCTGAGCGGTCCTCATCACCCGGAAGGAGGCCGACGCTCATGGCAAGGCCCGACAAGGCTGCCGCGGTTGCCGAGCTGACGGAGTCGTTCCGCAGCTCGAACGCCGCCGTGCTGACCGAGTACCGGGGTCTCACCGTGGCGCAGCTCAAGACGCTGCGTCGTTCGCTCGGTGAGAACGCCCAGTACGCCGTGGTGAAGAACACGCTGACCAAGATTGCGGCCAACGAGGCCGGGATCAACACGCTGGACGACCTTTTCAACGGTCCGACGGCGGTCGCCTTCATCACCGGTGACCCGGTGGAGTCGGCGAAGGGTCTTCGTGACTTCGCCAAGGACAACCCGAACCTCGTCATCAAGGGCGGCGTCCTTGACGGCAAGGCTCTGTCCGCCGACGAGATCAAGAAGCTTGCGGACCTCGAGTCCCGCGAGGTTCTGCTCAGCAAGCTGGCGGGCGCCTTCAAGGGTAAGCAGACTCAGGCTGCTCAGCTCTTCCAGGCGCTTCCCTCGAAGCTCGTCCGCACCGTGGACGCTCTTCGTGCCAAGCAGGCCGAGCAGGGCGGTGCCGAGTAATTCGGCTCCCGAAATGATCGCCGCCTGAGGCAGCCCGCCTGAAGCAGCGGTCGTAGCGGGCCGAACGTACGCCCGCCAGACATGTACATACCGGCACCAGCCGAATTAGTGGAAGGAAAGCCGTCATGGCTCTCACCCAGGACGAACTGCTCGCCGAGTTCGAGGGCATGACCCTCATCCAGCTCTCCGAGTTCGTGAAGGCGTTCGAGGAGAAGTTCGACGTCACCGCCGCCGCCGCGGTCGCCGTCGCCGGCCCGGCCGGTCCGGCCGCCGCCGCCGAGGCCGTCGAGGAGCAGGACGAGTTCGACGTCATCCTCACGGGTGCCGGCGAGAAGAAGATCCAGGTCATCAAGGTCGTGCGTGAGCTGACCTCCCTGGGTCTGAAGGAGGCCAAGGACCTCGTGGACGGCGCCCCGAAGCCCGTCCTCGAGAAGGTCGCCAAGGAGGCCGCTGAGAAGGCCGCCGAGTCCCTCAAGGGCGCCGGCGCCTCCGTCGAGGTCAAGTAACACCCCGCGGTCGGCGACGACCGCGAGCGAAGGCTGAAACTGTCCCCTCGGGGGCTGTAACGCCCACGCACCGAAGAGCGATCATCCATCTGGGTGGTCGCTCTTCGTCGTTCCCGGGGGTGTGGCCACGGTTGCCTTGCACCCCTCTGAGCGGGGGGTATGGTGATCTTCGTCCTGTCTCCGGGTCCTCGGTTCACGCCAGGGGGCCTTGACGAACCGCACGCAGCGCGCAATTCTCAGGACGCGTCGTCACATGGATCCGAATCCGAGGCATGGATCGACGGCGAAGAGGGCAGTATCACCGTGCATTGAGGGCTACCGGACCGAGGGCGTTGAGAACCACGAGGGTCGCGAAATACCCGCACTGGACATCAGTGTGCCAAGTGGCTACACTGACCCTTTGCGCTGCCTGTTAGCTGTCCCCTGCCCGTCACCAGGGGCATACCCTCCCTTGAACCCGGACGATCAGACGTCTCCCACCTGGCCCACCGCCAGATCAGGAACAGTCTGTCTCCGTGCGCTAGAGAGGGGCCGGTACGCGCGTAGTGAGTCCGAGCCCTCGGAAGGACCCCCTCTTGGCCGCCTCGCGCAACGCCTCGACCGCGAATACGAACAACGCCGCCAGCACCGCCCCGCTGCGCATCTCCTTTGCAAAGATCAAGGAGCCCCTCGAGGTTCCCAACCTGCTCGCGCTGCAGACCGAGAGCTTTGACTGGCTGCTCGGGAACACCGCCTGGCAGAGTCGGGTCGAGGCGGCTCTGGAATCCGGTCAGGACGTCCCCACGAAGTCGGGTCTGGAGGAGATCTTCGAGGAGATCTCTCCGATCGAGGACTTCTCCGGGTCGATGTCGCTGACTTTCCGCGACCACCGTTTCGAGCCGCCGAAGAACAGCATCGACGAGTGCAAGGACCGTGACTTCACGTACGCGGCCCCGCTCTTCGTGACGGCCGAGTTCACCAACAACGAGACCGGCGAGATCAAGTCCCAGACGGTCTTCATGGGCGACTTCCCGCTCATGACCAACAAGGGCACCTTCGTCATCAACGGCACCGAGCGTGTCGTGGTGTCGCAGCTGGTCCGTTCGCCGGGTGTCTACTTCGACTCCTCCATCGACAAGACGTCCGACAAGGACATCTTCTCCGCCAAGATCATCCCCTCCCGGGGCGCCTGGCTGGAGATGGAGATCGACAAGCGCGACATGGTCGGTGTCCGCATCGACCGCAAGCGCAAGCAGTCCGTCACCGTCCTTCTGAAGGCTCTCGGCTGGACCACCGAGCAGATCCTGGAGGAGTTCGGCGAGTACGAGTCCATGCGCGCCACCCTGGAGAAGGACCACACCCAGGGCCAGGACGACGCGCTGCTGGACATCTACCGCAAGCTGCGTCCGGGCGAGCCCCCCACGCGTGAGGCCGCGCAGACGCTGCTCGAGAACCTCTACTTCAACCCCAAGCGCTACGACCTGGCCAAGGTCGGCCGCTACAAGGTCAACAAGAAGCTGGGCGCGGAGGCTCCGCTGGACGCGGGCGTCCTGACCGTCGAGGACGTCATCTCGACGATCAAGTACCTGGTGAAGCTGCACGCCGGCGAGACCGAGACGGCCGCGGACAACGGCCAGACGATCGTCGTCGAGACCGACGACATCGACCACTTCGGCAACCGTCGTCTGCGCAGCGTCGGCGAGCTCATCCAGAACCAGGTCCGCACGGGTCTGGCGCGTATGGAGCGGGTCGTCCGCGAGCGGATGACGACTCAGGACGTCGAGGCGATCACGCCGCAGACCCTGATCAACATCCGGCCGGTCGTCGCCTCCATCAAGGAGTTCTTCGGCACCAGCCAGCTGTCGCAGTTCATGGACCAGAACAACCCGCTGTCGGGTCTCACCCACAAGCGCCGTCTGTCGGCGCTCGGTCCGGGTGGTCTCTCCCGTGAGCGGGCCGGCTTCGAGGTCCGTGACGTGCACCCGTCCCACTACGGCCGCATGTGCCCGATCGAGACGCCCGAAGGCCCGAACATCGGTCTGATCGGCTCGCTCGCCTCCTACGGCCGCGTCAACGCGTTCGGCTTCGTCGAGACGCCCTACCGCCGGGTCACCGACGGCATCGTCACCGACGAGGTCGACTACCTCACGGCCGACGAGGAGGACCGCTTCGTCATCGCGCAGGCCAACGCCACGCTCGACGACGACATGCGGTTCAGCGAGAACCGCGTCCTGGTCCGCCGTCGTGGCGGCGAGGTCGACTACGTCCCCGGTGACGACGTGGACTACATGGACGTCTCGCCGCGCCAGATGGTGTCGGTCGCGACCGCCATGATCCCGTTCCTCGAGCACGACGACGCCAACCGTGCCCTCATGGGCGCGAACATGATGCGTCAGGCCGTGCCGCTCATCAAGAGCGAGTCCCCGCTCGTCGGCACCGGCATGGAGTACCGCTCCGCCGTCGACGCCGGCGACGTGGTCAAGGCCGAGAAGGCGGGTGTGGTCCAGGAGGTCTCCGCGGACTACATCACCACCACCAACGACGACGGCACGTACATCACGTACCGCCTGGCCAAGTTCGCCCGTTCCAACCAGGGCACCTCGGTCAACCAGAAGGTCATCGTCAACGAGGGCGACCGGATCATCGAGGGCCAGGTCCTGGCCGACGGTCCGGCCACCGAGAACGGCGAGATGGCGCTGGGCAAGAACCTGCTCGTGGCGTTCATGCCGTGGGAGGGTCACAACTACGAGGACGCGATCATCCTGTCGCAGCGCCTCGTGCAGGACGACGTCCTCTCCTCGATCCACATCGAGGAGCACGAGGTCGACGCCCGTGACACCAAGCTCGGCCCCGAGGAGATCACCCGGGACATCCCGAACGTCTCCGAGGAGGTCCTCGCCGACCTCGACGAGCGCGGCATCATCCGCATCGGCGCCGAGGTCGTCGCCGGCGACATCCTGGTCGGCAAGGTCACGCCCAAGGGCGAGACCGAGCTGACCCCGGAGGAGCGCCTGCTGCGCGCGATCTTCGGCGAGAAGGCCCGTGAGGTCCGTGACACCTCGCTGAAGGTGCCGCACGGCGAGATCGGCAAGGTCATCGGCGTCCGCGTCTTCGACCGTGAAGAGGGCGACGAGCTGCCGCCGGGCGTGAACCAGCTGGTTCGGGTCTACGTGGCGCAGAAGCGCAAGATCACGGACGGTGACAAGCTCGCCGGCCGCCACGGCAACAAGGGTGTCATCTCCAAGATCCTGCCCATCGAGGACATGCCGTTCCTCGAGGACGGGACCCCGGTCGACATCATCCTCAACCCGCTGGGCGTGCCGTCCCGAATGAACCCGGGACAGGTGCTGGAGATCCACCTCGGCTGGCTCGCCAGCCGCGGCTGGGACGTCTCCGGGCTCGGCGAGGACTGGGCGCAGCGCCTGCAGGTCATCGGCGCCGACCAGGTCGCCCCGGGCACCAACGTCGCCACCCCGGTGTTCGACGGCGCCCGGGAGGACGAGCTCGCGGGTCTGCTGCAGCACACCATCCCGAACCGCGACGGCGAGCGGATGGTGCAGCCGACCGGCAAGGCCCGGCTGTTCGACGGCCGCTCCGGCGAGCCGTTCCCGGAGCCGATCTCGGTCGGTTACATGTACATCCTGAAGCTGCACCACCTGGTCGACGACAAGCTGCACGCCCGCTCGACCGGTCCCTACTCGATGATCACCCAGCAGCCGCTGGGCGGTAAGGCTCAGTTCGGCGGTCAGCGCTTCGGTGAGATGGAGGTGTGGGCGCTGGAGGCATACGGCGCCGCGTACGCCCTCCAGGAGCTCCTGACCATCAAGTCCGACGACGTGACCGGCCGCGTGAAGGTCTACGAGGCCATCGTCAAGGGCGAGAACATCCCCGAGCCCGGCATCCCCGAGTCCTTCAAGGTGCTCATCAAGGAGATGCAGTCCCTGTGCCTCAACGTGGAGGTGCTGTCCTCGGACGGCATGTCCATCGAGATGCGCGACACCGACGAGGACGTCTTCCGCGCGGCGGAGGAGCTCGGCATCGACCTGTCCCGGCGCGAGCCGAGCAGCGTCGAAGAGGTCTGACGGGAGTCCGGTCCGGAGGTTCGGCGATGAAGATCCCTGAACCTCCGGCCGGCCCCGGGACCCCCGTATCAGACCCCAAGACTTACAACCCTGAGAGGGATTGACGCATAGTGCTCGACGTCAACTTCTTCGACGAGCTCCGGATCGGTCTGGCTACCGCTGACGACATCCGTCAGTGGAGCCACGGCGAGGTCAAGAAGCCCGAGACGATCAACTACCGCACGCTCAAGCCCGAGAAGGACGGACTCTTCTGCGAGAAGATCTTCGGTCCGACCCGGGACTGGGAGTGCTACTGCGGCAAGTACAAGCGCGTCCGCTTCAAGGGCATCATCTGCGAGCGCTGCGGCGTCGAGGTCACTCGCGCCAAGGTGCGTCGTGAGCGGATGGGCCACATCGAACTGGCCGCTCCCGTCACCCACATCTGGTACTTCAAGGGTGTCCCGAGCCGTCTGGGCTATCTGCTCGACCTGGCTCCCAAGGACCTCGAGAAGGTCATCTACTTCGCGGCGTACATGATCACGTACGTCGACGACGAGCGTCGTACGCGTGACCTGCCCTCGCTGGAGGCGCACGTCTCCGTCGAGCGTCAGCACATCGAGAACCGTCGCGACTCCGACCTGGAGGCCCGCGCCAAGAAGCTCGAGACCGACCTGGCCGAGCTGGAGGCCGAGGGCGCCAAGGCCGACGTGCGCCGCAAGGTGCGCGAAGGCGCCGAGCGAGAGATGAAGCAGCTGCGCGACCGTGCGCAGCGCGAGATCGACCGTCTCGACGAGGTGTGGACCCGGTTCAAGAACCTCAAGGTCCAGGACCTGGAGGGCGACGAGCTCCTCTACCGCGAGCTGCGTGACCGCTTCGGCACGTACTTCGACGGTTCGATGGGCGCCGCGGCGCTGCAGAAGCGCCTGGAGTCCTTCGACCTCGACGAGGAGGCCGAGCGCCTCCGCGAGATCATCCGCACCGGCAAGGGCCAGAAGAAGACCCGTGCGCTCAAGCGCCTCAAGGTCGTCTCCGCGTTCCTGCAGACCAGCAACAGCCCCAAGGGCATGGTGCTCGACTGCGTGCCGGTCATCCCGCCGGACCTCCGCCCGATGGTGCAGCTGGACGGTGGCCGCTTCGCGACCTCCGACCTGAACGACCTGTACCGCCGTGTGATCAACCGCAACAACCGCCTGAAGCGGCTTCTCGACCTCGGCGCGCCCGAGATCATCGTGAACAACGAGAAGCGCATGCTCCAGGAGGCCGTCGACGCCCTCTTCGACAACGGCCGTCGTGGTCGCCCCGTCACGGGCCCCGGCAACCGTCCGCTGAAGTCGCTGTCCGACATGCTCAAGGGCAAGCAGGGCCGCTTCCGTCAGAACCTGCTCGGCAAGCGTGTGGACTACTCCGCGCGTTCCGTGATCGTCGTCGGTCCGCAGCTGAAGCTGCACCAGTGCGGTCTGCCGAAGGCGATGGCGCTGGAGCTGTTCAAGCCGTTCGTGATGAAGCGCCTGGTGGACCTGAACCACGCGCAGAACATCAAGAGCGCCAAGCGCATGGTGGAGCGCGGCCGCACGGTCGTGTACGACGTCCTCGAAGAGGTCATCGCCGAGCACCCGGTTCTGCTGAACCGTGCGCCCACCCTGCACCGCCTCGGCATCCAGGCCTTCGAGCCGCAGCTGGTCGAGGGCAAGGCCATCCAGATCCACCCGCTCGTCTGCACCGCGTTCAACGCGGACTTCGACGGTGACCAGATGGCCGTCCACCTGCCGCTCTCCGCGGAGGCGCAGGCCGAGGCCCGCATCCTGATGCTGTCCTCGAACAACATCCTCAAGCCCGCCGACGGCCGTCCGGTGACGATGCCGACCCAGGACATGGTCCTCGGTCTGTTCTTCCTCACCACCGACGGCGAGCTGCGCGACACCAAGGGCGAGGGCCGGTCCTTCGGCTCCACGGCCGAGGCGATCATGGCGTTCGACGCCGGTGAGCTCGCGCTGCAGTCGCCGATCGACATCCGCTTCCCGGTGGGCACCATCCCGCCGCGTGGCTGGACGCCGCCGGCGCGCGAGGAGGGCGAGCCCGAGTGGCAGCAGGGTGACACCTTCCGGCTGCGGACGACCCTGGGCCGCGCGCTCTTCAACGAGCTGCTGCCCGAGGACTACCCGTTCGTCGACTACTCGGTGGGCAAGAAGCAGCTCTCCGAGATCGTCAACGACCTGGCCGAGCGCTACCCCAAGGTCATCGTGGCGGCGACGCTCGACAACCTGAAGGCGTCCGGCTTCTACTGGGCGACCCGTTCCGGTGTCACCGTGGCCATCTCCGACGTCGTCGTTCCCGAGGCGAAGAAGGAGATCGTCAAGGGTTACGAGGCGCAGGACGAGAAGGTCCAGAAGCAGTACGAGCGCGGTCTGATCACCAAGGAAGAGCGCACGCAGGAGCTCATCGCGATCTGGACCAAGGCGACCAACGAGGTCGCCGAGGCGATGAACGCGAACTTCCCCAAGACCAACCCCATCTTCATGATGGTCGACTCGGGCGCCCGAGGAAACATGATGCAGATGCGGCAGATCGCGGGTATGCGCGGTCTGGTGTCGAACGCGAAGAACGAGACCATCCCGCGTCCGATCAAGGCGTCCTTCCGTGAGGGCCTGTCCGTGCTGGAGTACTTCATCTCCACGCACGGCGCCCGTAAGGGTCTGGCGGACACCGCCCTGCGTACCGCCGACTCGGGTTACCTGACCCGTCGTCTGGTGGACGTCTCGCAGGACGTCATCATCCGCGAGGAGGACTGCGGCACCGAGCGCGGTCTGAAGCTGAAGATCGCCGTCCGCGGCGAGGACGGCGTCCTGCGCAAGACGGACGACGTCGAGACCAGCGTCTACGCCCGCATGCTCGCCGAGGACGTCGTCATCGACGGCAAGGTGATCGCGCCGGCCAACGTGGACCTCGGTGACGTGCTCATCGACCAGCTCGTGCGCCACGGCGTCGAGGAGGTCAAGACCCGCTCGATCCTCACCTGTGAGTCGCAGGTCGGCACGTGTGCCATGTGCTACGGCCGTTCGCTGGCCACCGGCAAGCTGGTCGACATCGGTGAGGCGGTCGGCATCATCGCCGCCCAGTCCATCGGTGAGCCCGGCACCCAGCTGACGATGCGTACCTTCCACACCGGTGGTGTGGCCGGTGACGACATCACGCAGGGTCTGCCGCGTGTCGTCGAGCTCTTCGAGGCCCGTACCCCGAAGGGTGTCGCCCCGATCTCCGAGGCCTCCGGCCGCGTGCGGATCGAGGAGACCGAGAAGACGAAGAAGATCGTCATCACGCCGGACGACGGCAGCGACGAGACGGCGTTCCCGATCTCGAAGCGCGCCCGTCTCCTGGTCAGCGAGGGCGAGCACGTCGAGGTGGGCCAGAAGCTCACCGTGGGCGCCACCAACCCGCACGACGTGCTGCGCATCCTGGGTCAGCGTGCCGTCCAGGTCCACCTGGTCGGCGAGGTCCAGAAGGTGTACAACTCGCAGGGCGTGTCGATCCACGACAAGCACATCGAGATCATCATCCGGCAGATGCTGCGCCGCGTGACGATCATCGAGTCCGGCGACGCCGAGCTGCTGCCCGGCGAGCTCGTCGAGCGCTCGAAGTTCGAGGTCGAGAACCGTCGTGTGGTGCAGGAGGGCGGTCACCCGGCCTCCGGTCGTCCGCAGCTGATGGGTATCACCAAGGCCTCGCTGGCGACGGAATCCTGGCTGTCGGCCGCCTCCTTCCAGGAGACGACCCGAGTGCTGACGGACGCGGCGATCAACGCCAAGTCCGACAGCCTCATCGGCCTCAAGGAGAACGTCATCATCGGTAAGCTCATCCCGGCCGGTACGGGTCTGTCCCGCTACCGCAACATCCGGGTCGAGCCGACCGAGGAGGCCAAGGCCGCGATGTACTCGGCCGTCGGCTACGACGACATCGACTACTCGCCGTTCGGCACCGGCTCCGGCCAGGCCGTCCCGCTGGAGGACTACGACTACGGTCCGTACAACCAGTAAGGCGTGCGTCTGACGTACTGAAGGGCGGTTCCCCCGGGTTCGACGGGGGGACCGCCCTTCGGCGTTTCCGGCCCGCCCCGCAGACGGGCTCTGACAGCCGCTCTGACGGCATGCGGGGCCGGCCCGCGGTCCGGGCCCACCCTGGTGGCGTCGAGAGCCCCCAGCCCCCGCGGACGCCGTCCGAAGGCGCGTCCGCGGTCGGCCACCGGCGCGACGCGCCGTGTCGGGGTGCGGGTTACGGGATTCCCAGTTCGAAGATGACGAAGTGGGCGTACCAGCCCGAGGCGACGGCCGCGGTGGCGAAGAACACCGTCAGGCTCGGCCACTTCAGGCGGCTCATCGCCGCGGCCGGGGCCAGGAGGAGGGGGAAGACCGGGAGCAGGTAGCGGCCCGTGTTGCCGAACATCTGCTGGGTCCCCAGGACGGCGACGACGCTCGCCAGGGTGTACGCGACCAGCACCAGCGGCGGCTTCCTGCGCAGCATCAGCGCGATCAGGAACGGCAGCGCCACGACCAGCTGGACGGCGAGGAGGTCGGGGACGGAGAACGCGAACAGGTAGTTGTTGTGCCCGATCGCCGTGTTGCCCAGCACGTCCAGGGTGTAGGCCCCGAAGTCGAAGTAGTGCGCCCAGCCCTCGCGCTGGAGCGTGAAGTAGGCGGTGAGGTCGCCCGCCTCCAGGCCGACCCAGGTGACGTAGGTGAGCAGGCCCAGCGGGGCGGCGATCATGGCGTACACGGGCCCGGCGACCCCGTGCTCGCGTCTGCTCTCCGGCCGGGCGAGGGCGACGATCGCGGCGAGCCCGACCGCGCCGATGAGGGCGGCGGACGTCGGCCGGTTGAGCCCGGCCAGGAAGGCGAGCAGTCCCGCGGCCACCCAGCGGTGCTTCATCACGCAGTAACAGCACCAGGCGGCGATGGCGACGAACACCGACTCCGAGTAGACCGCCCACTGGACGCCCGCGCCGGGCGCCAGCGCCCACAGCCCCGCCGCGATCGTGCCCGCCCGCGCGCCGGCCAGCGTCGAGACCACCGCGTAGACGCCGGCGGCCGCGACGAAGGAGGCGAGGACCGAGACCGCGATCGCGGAGCCGTACAGGCCGAGGCCGGTGATCTCGGAGACCCCCCGGATCAGGCCCGGGTACAGGGGGAAGAACGCCACGGAGTTCTGCTTGACGGTGAACAGCCCGCCGGGGGCCAGTCTCACCAGCGGGCCGGGTTCGTACCCCTTCTCGGCGACCTGGAGGTACCACCAGCCGTCCCAGGTGGCGAGCACGTCCCACCAGTGGGCGCCGCCGCCGAAGCGCGGGTTCTTCTTCTGGTACTCGTCGGCCGCTTCCAGGAGCCGGACGAACACGGTCAGTCCCACGAGCTTCGTCACGCCGTAGAGGAGCAGCGGGGCGAGGTACGGTCGTACCCCGTCGGGCAGGGCGAGGCGGCGCTGTCGCCGCGACGGCTCCGTCGGCACGTCGGGCACGGCGGGGTCCGTCGCCGTGTCGCTGGAAGCCGTGCTCATGGCTGGGGTCCCCCCTCGGCCGATCGCCGGACACCCAGGGGCGGCGCCGTTGTCCGGATGATCGTGACGTTTGGTCATAAGAGTGCGGTCATAAGATCGCAACAGAGTCGCACATGTGCGCCACAGGTGGGGGGAGGACGGGTGTCCGAAGCGCCGACGACCACGGCTGCTGCGACCGTCTTGTCGGTCGTCATACCCATGTACAACGAGGAAGAGGTCCTTCCCGCGCTGGTCAGCCGGTTGCGTCCGGTCCTCGCCGGACTCGGCGTCCCGTACGAGGTCGTCGCCGTGGACGACGGCAGCACCGACCGCACGGCCGCCCTCCTGGACGCCTTCCGGCTCGGCTGGCCGGAGCTGCGCGTCATCGGCCTGCGCCGCAACTCCGGGCACCAGGCGGCCCTCACCGCGGGCCTGGACCGGGCCGTGGGCGCGTACGTGGTCAGCATCGACGCGGACCTGCAGGACCCGCCGGAGAAGATCCCCGACATGCTCGCGCTGGCCCGCGCCGAGCACCTCGACATCGTGTACGGCATCCGGGCCGACCGGGCCAGCGACACCGGCTTCAAGCGGTGGACGGCGGGCCTGTACTACCGCCTCGTCCGCCGCCTGGCGGGCCCGTCGGTGCCGGCCCAGGCCGGCGACTTCCGGCTGCTGAGCCGGGCCGCGGTGGACGCCCTCAAGGCGCTGCCGGACCAGCAGCGCGTCTACCGTCTCCTCGTGCCCTGGCTGGGCTTCCCCAGCGGCGAGGTCACCTACGAGCGCGCCCCGCGGCCGGCGGGGCAGAGCAAGTACCCCCTGGGCCGGATGATCCGGCTGGCCGTGGACAGTGTCACCGGTTTCTCGGCGGCGCCCCTGCGCATCGCCACCTGGCTGGGCGGCTTCGCGTTCGTGGTCTGCCTCGGCCTGATGATCTACACGCTGAGCGCGCACGCCTTCCAGCACACCGTTCCCGGCTGGACCTCCCTGTTCATCGGGGTGCTGTTCATCGGCGCGGTCCAGCTGGTCTGCGTCGGCCTGCTCGGCGAGTACGTGGGCCGCATCTACACGGCGGTGCAGAACCGTCCCACGTACTTCGTGGGCCGCGACACGGCGGCGTCCCCGGAGCCGGCGACCGCCGGCCCGGCGCCCGTCCCGCCGCCCGCTTCGGGGGCGGATCCGGCCGGCCTCGCGGACGCCCAGGCTCCGGTGTCGCGCGGGCTGAGGCAGCGTTCCTGAAACCCCCGGCGTGTCGGCCGCGAGGGTTCTGTTTTGACCGGAGTCAGTGCGCTAGGTACGCTCAGACCTTGTGCCTGGGGTGTGCCCTGGCCCTCGTGCGTGTCTTCAGCCGCACGCGGGTCTCAAGCAGTGGCCACCGCGATCCGCGCTTCGCTCCGCTTCGCGGCGGAAGTCCGCGGGTCCGACACACCCGACCGCGTGGGTCGGCGAAGTTCCAGGTTAGCTTTACCATTCGGCACACAGAAACCGGAGAAGTAGTGCCTACGATCCAGCAGCTGGTCCGTAAGGGCCGGCAGGACAAGGTCGAGAAGAACAAGACGCCCGCACTCGAGGGTTCGCCCCAGCGTCGCGGCGTCTGCACGCGTGTGTTCACGACCACCCCGAAGAAGCCGAACTCGGCCCTGCGTAAGGTCGCGCGTGTGCGTCTGACCAGCGGTATCGAGGTCACTGCTTACATTCCGGGTGAGGGACACAACCTGCAGGAGCACTCCATCGTGCTCGTGCGTGGTGGCCGTGTGAAGGACCTGCCCGGTGTTCGCTACAAGATCATCCGCGGTTCGCTCGACACCCAGGGTGTCAAGAACCGCAAGCAGGCCCGCAGCCGCTACGGCGCCAAGAAGGAGAAGTAAACAATGCCTCGTAAGGGCCCTGCCCCGAAGCGCCCGGTCATCATCGACCCGGTCTACGGTTCTCCTCTTGTCACGTCGCTCATCAACAAGGTGCTGCTGAACGGCAAGCGCTCCACCGCCGAGCGCATCGTCTACGGCGCCATGGAGGGCCTGCGCGAGAAGACCGGCAACGACCCGGTCATCACGCTGAAGCGCGCTCTCGAGAACATCAAGCCGACCATCGAGGTCAAGTCCCGCCGTGTCGGTGGCGCGACCTACCAGGTCCCGATCGAGGTCAAGCCGGGTCGCGCGAGCACCCTGGCGCTGCGCTGGCTCGTCGGTTACTCCCGCGCCCGTCGCGAGAAGACCATGACCGAGCGCCTCCTCAACGAGCTTCTCGACGCGTCCAACGGCCTCGGCGCCGCTGTGAAGAAGCGCGAGGACACCCACAAGATGGCCGAGTCCAACAAGGCCTTCGCGCACTACCGCTGGTAGTCGCTACCCACATCGAGACCGAGAGAAGACGAAAGCCTCATGGCTACCACTTCACTTGACCTGGCCAAGGTCCGCAACATCGGGATCATGGCCCACATCGACGCGGGCAAGACGACCACCACCGAGCGGATCCTGTTCTACACCGGCGTCTCCTACAAGATCGGTGAGGTCCACGACGGCGCCGCCACGATGGACTGGATGGAGCAGGAGCAGGAGCGTGGCATCACGATCACCTCTGCTGCCACCACCTGTCACTGGCCGCTCGCCGATGTCGACCACACGATCAACATCATCGACACCCCGGGCCACGTCGACTTCACCGTCGAGGTGGAGCGTTCGCTGCGCGTGCTCGACGGTGCCGTGACGGTGTTCGACGGCGTCGCGGGTGTCGAGCCCCAGTCCGAGACCGTTTGGCGTCAGGCGGACCGCTACGGCGTGCCGCGCATCTGCTTCGTCAACAAGCTCGACCGGACCGGTGCCGAGTTCCACCGCTGCGTCGACATGATCAGCAGCCGCCTCGGCGCGCAGCCGATCGTCATGCAGCTCCCGATCGGTGCCGAGGCCGACTTCAAGGGCGTCGTCGACCTGGTCACGATGAAGGCCTTCGTGTGGTCCGCCGAGGCGGAGAAGGGCGAGATGTACGACGTCGTCGACATCCCGGCCACCCACACCGAGGCTGCCGAGGAGTACCGCGGCAAGCTCGTCGAGACCGTCGCCGAGAACGACGACGAGATCATGGAGCTGTACCTGGAGGGCCAGGAGCCGTCCGTGGAGCAGCTGTACGCCGCGATCCGTCGCATCACCATCGCGTCCGGCAAGTCCAGCGACACGACGGTCACCCCGGTGTTCTGCGGTACCGCGTTCAAGAACAAGGGCGTTCAGCCCCTGCTCGACGCGGTCGTGCGCTACCTCCCCTCCCCGCTCGACGTCGAGGCCATCGAGGGCCACGCCGTCAACGACCCGGAGGAGGTCGTCAAGCGCAAGCCGTCCGACGACGAGCCGCTGTCGGCGCTGGCGTTCAAGATCATGAGCGACCCGCACCTCGGCAAGCTCACCTTCGTCCGGGTCTACTCGGGCCGCCTGGAGTCCGGCACCGCCGTGCTGAACTCCGTCAAGGGCAAGAAGGAGCGCATCGGCAAGATCTACCGCATGCACGCGAACAAGCGTGAGGAGATCGCGTCGGTCGGCGCCGGCGACATCGTCGCCGTCATGGGTCTGAAGCAGACCACGACCGGCGAGACGCTGTGCGACGACAAGCAGCCGGTGATCCTGGAGTCCATGGACTTCCCGGCTCCGGTCATCCAGGTCGCCATCGAGCCCAAGTCGAAGGGCGACCAGGAGAAGCTGGGCATCGCGATCCAGCGCCTGGCCGAAGAGGACCCGTCGTTCCAGGTCCACTCGGACGAGGAGACCGGCCAGACCATCATCGGTGGCATGGGCGAGCTGCACCTCGAGGTGCTGGTCGACCGTATGCGCCGTGAGTTCAAGGTCGAGGCCAACGTCGGCAAGCCGCAGGTCGCCTACCGCGAGACCATCCGCAAGGCGGTCGACCGGGTCGACTACACGCACAAGAAGCAGACCGGCGGCACCGGCCAGTTCGCCAAGGTGCAGATCGCGATCGAGCCGATCGAGGGCGGCGACGCCTCGTACGAGTTCGTGAACAAGGTGACCGGTGGTCGCATCCCGAAGGAGTACATTCCTTCGGTCGACGCCGGTGCGCAGGAGGCCATGCAGTTCGGCATCCTCGCGGGCTACGAGATGACGGGCGTCCGCGTCACGCTTCTCGACGGCGGCTACCACGAGGTCGACTCCTCCGAGCTCGCCTTCAAGATCGCCGGCTCGCAGGCCTTCAAGGAGGCCGCGCGCAAGGCCAGCCCCGTGCTGCTCGAGCCGATGATGGCCGTCGAGGTCACCACGCCCGAGGACTACATGGGCGAGGTCATCGGCGACATCAACTCCCGCCGTGGTCAGATCCAGGCCATGGAGGAGCGGGCCGGTGCCCGTGTCGTCAAGGGCCTGGTGCCCTTGTCGGAGATGTTCGGCTACGTCGGCGACCTCCGCAGCAAGACGTCGGGTCGCGCAAGCTACTCGATGCAGTTCGACTCCTACGCCGAGGTTCCGCGGAACGTCGCCGAGGAGATCATCGCGAAGGCCAAGGGCGAGTAACGCATCGCGTTCACACGCTTTAGGCTTGACTCCGGAGCCTCTGGGGCAAACACCCGCATCCGTCAAGGATCGTGAGAGTTTGCCCTGGGCCCGGGATTTGACAGCAAAGATCACCTGGCGCCGATGAAGCAAGGCGTTCCAGAACCACTTCCAGGAGGACCCCCGTGGCGAAGGCGAAGTTCGAGCGGACTAAGCCGCACGTCAACATCGGCACCATCGGTCACATCGACCACGGTAAGACGACCCTCACGGCCGCCATTACCAAGGTGCTGCACGACGCGTACCCGGACCTGAACGAGGCCTCGGCCTTCGACCAGATCGACAAGGCTCCTGAGGAGCGCCAGCGCGGTATCACCATCTCCATCGCGCACGTCGAGTACCAGACCGAGACGCGTCACTACGCCCACGTCGACTGCCCCGGTCACGCGGACTACATCAAGAACATGATCACGGGTGCGGCGCAGATGGACGGCGCCATCCTCGTGGTCGCCGCCACCGACGGCCCGATGCCGCAGACCAAGGAGCACGTGCTCCTGGCCCGCCAGGTCGGCGTCCCCTACATCGTCGTCGCCCTGAACAAGGCCGACATGGTGGACGACGAGGAGATCCTGGAGCTCGTCGAGCTCGAGGTTCGTGAGCTCCTCTCCGAGTACGAGTTCCCGGGCGACGACCTTCCGGTCGTCAAGGTCTCGGCGCTCAAGGCCCTTGAGGGCGACCCGGAGTGGTCGAAGACCGTCCTGGAGCTCATGGCCGCGGTCGACGAGTCGATCCCGACCCCCGAGCGTGACGTCGACAAGCCGTTCCTCATGCCCGTCGAGGACGTCTTCACGATCACCGGTCGCGGTACGGTCGTCACCGGCCGTATCGAGCGTGGTGTCCTGAAGGTCAACGAGACCGTCGACATCATCGGCATCAAGCAGGACAAGACCACCACCACGGTCACCGGTATCGAGATGTTCCGCAAGCTGCTCGACGAGGGCCAGGCCGGTGAGAACGTCGGTCTGCTGCTTCGCGGCATCAAGCGCGAGGACGTCGAGCGCGGCCAGGTCATCATCAAGCCGGGCTCGGTCACCCCGCACACCGAGTTCGAGGCCCAGGCCTACATCCTGTCGAAGGACGAGGGTGGTCGTCACACCCCCTTCTTCAACAACTACCGTCCGCAGTTCTACTTCCGTACGACGGACGTGACCGGCGTCGTGACCCTCCCCGAGGGCACCGAGATGGTCATGCCGGGTGACAACACCGAGATGAAGGTGGAGCTCATCCAGCCCGTCGCCATGGAAGAGGGCCTGAAGTTCGCCATCCGTGAGGGTGGCCGGACGGTCGGCGCCGGCCAGGTCACCAAGATCAACAAGTAAGTCTTGTTGTTCGACCTGGTAGCTCCAGCCTGAGCTGAGCACACGAGAGGGCCCGTACGACTTCGGTCGTACGGGCTCTCTTGTCGTGTCCGGCCAGTTGTTGTCTTCGGACAGTCGTGCCGGGCTTGTCGTGTCCGGGCTGTCGTGTCCGGCCGGGCTCAGATGCGGGCGAGGATCTGCCGCACCGGATGCCCGAGCGCCTTGCCGAGATCGGCCAGCTCACCGTCGTCGAGCGGCTCCCGGTCCGGGTTCCAGGCGGCGATCTCGAAACGCGCGAAGCCGCAGGGCCGGTCGTACTCCAGGGCGTCCAGCGAGGTGGCCGCCCCGCAACAGGGGACCTCCACGTCGAGGCTGACGAAGCCGTCGTCGCCGTGCGCCTCCAGGAGATCGCCGTACCACACGTCGGAGACGGTCGCACCGCACCGCGGGCAGCCGATCCGCTCCAGGTACTCGCCGCAGTCGACGGCCATGACGGCGTCGTACCAGTCGACGTCGATCTCCGTGTCCAGGCCGGAGTCGTCCTCGGGAACGAGACGGGTCAGCAGCGCGGCGGCACGGTCGGCCGCGGCCTCGTCCGGCTGCCAGCGCGGGTCGGTCGGAATCACCGAGAGGACGTTGTCGCTCATGGGCTCACTCGAATCGTCGAAGTCGTCTGCTGACGTGGTCGTCAGGTGAAGTGTCGTGGAACACGGCGCGAGCCTTCGACGAGGGGCCGGTCAACGCTGCGGGCGAGCCAGGTGAATTGCCCCTGTCTGCGTCCTGTGCGGCGGTTGGGACGGCCTTGATGTTCTCGGGTCCTGATCACGCGTCGGCGTACAGGGGCAGCCCTTCGGTGGAGATCGCCCAGTCGGCGATGGTGACGTCCTCGCCGTAGACGAAGTCCTTGCGGGTGGCGTACCGGGGGCCGTCGGGCGTGGAGTGGATGTCGGAGAGGACGGCGCCCTTGCCGGTGCGGGGGTCGAAGATCGCGTAGACGGGGATGCCCATCAGGGGGTAGTCACGCGTCTTGCTCACCCAGTCGTTGTCCGGGTTGGAGCGGGAGACGACCTCGACGGCGGCGACGAGGGTGCGGGCGTCGAAGGAGCCCTCTCCCTCCATGTCCCCCTCGGCGATCACCATCACATCGGGGCGGCGCATGATGCCCTCGGGCTCGTCCTCCACGTCGGGCTCACCGGTGTGGGCCACGATCTCGTCCGGCATCACCTTTTCCAGGCGCTTGCGGACGCGCAGCACGGTGAGCTCGTGCGGCCTCGTGGGCGACATCATGTCGAGGACGATCCCTTCCTTGGTGATCTCGAACTTGCCGGGGAGGTCGTCGTCCGCCGACTCCACGAAGTCCCGCATGGCCCGGTAGAGGGGGGAGGCACCCTGCTGCGTGTCGTCCGGGGCGATGGTCATGGCGCTCGCTCCTCGTCTGTGTCCAGGGGCAAGGATCGTCACGCTCATGCTAGGCGGCCTCCGGGGGATCGGTTCGGCAGTCGCGGCAGAGTCCCGCGGTCGGTGAGCGGAAGGGGCGGTCGCACCCGTCGCAGGTCGCGGACGGCCCGCGCGTGGGCGGCGGAGGGTCCGGGGCCCGGAAGGGCGGCGGGGGCGGGAGCTGGGCGGCCAGGCGGTGCGCCATAAGGGCCGCAGGCCGGCGTAGCGGGTCCGGTGGGAGGTCGGCGGTGAGGGCCCGCACCACTGCCGCGGGCCCGACGTCCCGTTCCAGCCAGGCGGCGACCCCGGGGGCGAGGTGCTCCACGTCCGTGGCGGACAGCAGCAGACGGGAGTCGTGGCGGCGGAGAGGGACGAGGAGGTCCGTCGCGGTCTGCAGGAGGGCCGGAGCCGGGTACGCGGGGCGCGGTACCGCGGGAAGGGCCTTGCGGGGCGCTGCCGGGCGTTTCGCGGGGACGCGGTCGGCTGCCGGACGGCGATCGCGGTGGCCGGGGCGGTTGCAGGAGACCGTGCGGGTGATGATCCGGCCTCCGGGGATGCGGGTGCGTTCACGGCGGAGGTAGCCGTGGGACTCCAGTTCGCGCAGCGCCGCGGCGATGCGGACCGAGCCCTCGGGGAAACGGGCGGTGAGGGTCTTGATGTCGACCCGGGCGCCCTTGGGCAGCGACTGGATGTGCACGCCCAGTCCGATCGCCAGCAGCGACAGCTCCTGGTGCTGGGCGAGATGGTTGCCGATCACCGTGAAGCGTTCGGTGTGGTGGGCGTTCTCGTGGGTGAGACCGCTTGCGTGAGGGTGGTCTTTGCCCGAGAGGCGAGACGCGGCGGCTGTAGGCGAGCTAAGGTTTTTCGTATCCATCAGGAAGTCGCTGTTCCTCGGTGGTCAGGCCCTCGCATCGGGATGGCTGTCCCGGCGGGGGCCGACGTATGTCTGCGATCAGCGGGGGGTGGTGCTGCGCTGAGCGTAGAGCAGACAACCTGTCCCGAATCCACCTGAGTTGGCATATTCACTCGTCGGAGTGAGGGTGCGCCGCGGGCGGGAGGGGTGGGGCTTGGTGGGGTCATTTCACCCCCGTGGTACTTGGGAAAGGCCGCCCCTGCCACCGAAGTTCAGAGATCCGGGTTCCGGTGCCGATGACATCCGGATCTCCGCCCGGACCGTCTTCCGTGGCCGCCTCCGCTCGCTCACTCCCCAGCGGTCGGAGAGCGCGTCCACGAGTAGCAGCCCGCGGCCCGATCCGCCGTCTCCCGGGTCCTGGGGGACCGGTCGGACGTACGGCATCCGGTCACCGCGCGTGTCCGTCACCTCGATGGGAGGACGTCCCCGACGACGTAGAGGAGCAGCTGGAAATCGCGCCCCGGGACGCGCCCGTGGGTGACGGCGTTGGCCGCCAGCTCCGCGACGAGGTGGGCCGCCGGGTCCATCGGCAGCCCCCAGGTGCGCAGTTGCTCGGTGGCGAGCAGACGGGCCAGTCGGGCTCCGCGGGGCGTGGCCGAAAGGCGCACGTCGAAGTTGCGGATGGGGGAGAGGGGTTGAGGGGTTTCTCGAATCACGTGACTCAGAGTGGCGATGCATGCGTACCGTGCACAGTGACAACGCGGTTGCCTGGGGTCACTGTCCGCCCCTTGTCCGGTCGTGTCCGGGCCTGTCGGAGACGGGCGGCGGACGGACGACGGAGGGGTGCGCGAATGTCGGTCGACGGGCAGGCGGTACGGCTCAGGGACGAGACGGACGAGCCGGCCTGGGAGGTGGCCCCGGACGACGAGTGGGGCGTCGCGGTCGGGGCCACGGTGGGCCGCCAGCGGCGCCCGCTCGGTATTGCGCGGTCAGCTCGAACACCTGCTGGAGGCAGGGGAGTTGCGTAACGTCGAGCTTCAGGTGATGCCGATGGACCGCGAGGAGCATGCGGGGTTGGCCGGCGGCATCGAAGTGCTGAAGTTCGCCGACGGCTCGGCGGTGGGGCGCTCGCAGGCGGTGGCCGGCGGCCGGGCGGTGTTCCACCTGAAGCAGCTCCGTATCCTTGAACTGCGCTATGGCATCATCCGGGCCCAAGCGCTCACCCCACGTGAGTCGTTGGCCTTCATCGAGCAACTGCTGGGGGACGCATGATCCGGGACCTGCACCGGTTCAAGAGCAGCTACAGCAGCAGCAGTGAAGCCGACTCATGCGTCGAAGTGGCGACCGCCCCCGCCGTCGTCCACGTCCGCGACAGCAAGAACCCGGAGGGCGGCCCCACCTTCCACGTCGCCTCGGCCGTCTGGACGGAGTTCGTGGCGTACGCGTCAGCCGGACAGCAGCGCGGCCAGTAGCAGCAGGAGCCCCACGGGCAGAAGCGTGATCAGCAGGGCCGCCGTGGCCGCCAGGATGCGGAGCGTTCTGAGCGAGCGGCGGTGGGGGAGGGCCCAGGCGATCGCGAACAGGGCCAGGGCCGAGTAGAGGGCCCCTCCGTACTCGCCCATGCCGGCCTGTGCCCGGATCGCGCTGTATTCCAGTGCGAGGACCGGCAGGCCGAGCGCGGAGGCGACCAGGGGGATCCTCCACCAGGTCGGGTGGTCGGCCCGGCGCTGCGGCGTGGTGTCGTGCGTCGTCATGAGAGCCACTTCACCAGCGCCGGCCGTCGCGGACATCGGCGTACGTACTCATGTACGGGCCTGATCCGTCCGGGTGAAGTGTTCAGGTGGAGGCCGTCGGCCGCGGCTCGCCGCGCTCCGCGTTTGACCTGCGTCACGTCCGGGGTATTGTCTCCGGCCCGATTGGCCACGGACCTGCCCCATATGGCAGACTGTCCGAGTTGCTCGGTCGAGTGTTGATGCTGCGCGCCTCCCGCCGGGAGGACCGGAAGCGAGTCCCACAGTACTCGTCGCCCTAACTGCCTGATGGCAGCGCTGGGGCGGACGTACGGGAATCTTTCGGGAAGTGTCAGTGCGGCGCCGACCAGGCACCCGGTGGACCTTTCGTCCTCGGCTTGCGGTTCCGGAAGGGCCGTGTTTTCCCGGCAGGGATGTTCGAACAAGGGGCATCTGTGTCGGCGAGAGCGCGACACACCCGACCGCGTGGGTCGGAGAACGAAGTGAAACGGACCATCTGGTTCCAGAGCGTTAGAAGAGACAGGACTACTGAGTAGCCATGGCGGGACAGAAGATCCGCATCCGGCTCAAGGCCTACGACCACGAGGTCATCGACAGCTCGGCGAAGAAGATCGTCGAGACGGTGACGCGTACTGGTGCGTCGGTCGCGGGCCCGGTGCCGCTGCCCACTGAGAAGAACGTGTACTGCGTCATCAAGTCGCCGCACAAGTACAAGGACTCGCGCGAGCACTTCGAGATGCGCACGCACAAGCGCCTGATCGACATCCTCGACCCGACCCCCAAGACCGTTGACTCTCTGATGCGACTCGACCTCCCGGCCGGTGTCGACATCGAGATCAAGCTCTGAGGGCTGGTGATCTGAGAATGGCTAAGCAGATCAAGGGCATCCTGGGCGAGAAGCTCGGCATGACGCAGGTGTGGGACGAGAACAACCGTGTTGTTCCGGTCACCGTCGTCAAGGCCGGCCCCAACGTCGTGACCCAGGTCCGTACGAACGACAGTGACGGCTACGAGTCGGTCCAGATCGCCTTCGGCGAGATCGACCCGCGCAAGGTGAACAAGCCCCTCAAGGGTCACTTCGCCAAGGCCGACGTCACGCCCCGTCGCCACCTCGTCGAGATCCGGACGGCCGATGCCGCCGAGTACACGCTCGGTCAGGAAATCACCGCCGAGGTCTTCGAGGCCGGCGTGAAGGTCGACGTGACCGGCAAGAGCAAGGGCAAGGGCTTCGCCGGTGTCATGAAGCGTCACAACTTCAAGGGCCTCGGCGCCGGTCACGGCACCCAGCGCAAGCACCGCTCGCCCGGTTCCATCGGTGGCTGCGCCACCCCGGGCCGCGTGTTCAAGGGCCTGCGCATGGCGGGTCGCATGGGCAACGAGCGTGTCACCACCCAGAACCTGACCGTCCACGCCGTTGACGCGGAGAAGGGTCTGCTGCTCATCAAGGGCGCTGTCCCGGGTCCGAACGGCGGCCTCGTCCTGGTCCGCACCGCGGCCAAGGGGGCCTGAGGTACCGATGAGCACTGTTGACATCCTTTCGCCTGCAGGCGAGAAGACCGGAAGCGTCGAGCTCCCCGCGGAGATCTTCGGCGTGGAGAAGATCAGCATCCCGCTGATCCACCAGGTCGTCGTCGCGCAGAACGCGGCTGCCCGTCAGGGCACGCACAAGACCAAGACCCGCGGCGAGGTTCGCGGTGGCGGTAAGAAGCCTTACCGTCAGAAGGGCACCGGCCGCGCGCGCCAGGGCTCGACCCGCGCGCCGCAGTTCGCCGGCGGTGGCGTCGTCCACGGTCCGCAGCCGCGTGACTACTCGCAGCGGACCCCGAAGAAGATGAAGGCTGCCGCTCTGCGTCACGCCCTCACCGACCGGGCCCGCCACAACCGCATTCACGTCGTCACCGGCGTGATCGAGGGCGAGACCCCCTCCACGAAGGCCGCTCGCTCGCTGTTCGGCAAGATCTCGGAGCGCAAGAACCTGCTCCTGGTCGTCGACCGCGCCGACGAGGCCGCGTGGCTGTCCGCCCGCAACCTGCCCCAGGTGCACATCCTGGAGCCGGGCCAGCTGAACACGTACGACGTGATCGTCTCGGACGACGTGGTCTTCACCCAGGCCGCTCTTGAGTCCTTCGTGTCCGGCCCGAACAAGGCCAACGACACCGAAGGGAGTGACGCCTGATGGCTACGCGTCACCCGAGCATCGCCTCCAAGGCGGCCAAGGCCGCCAAGGCCGCGCGCGTCGCCAAGGCGAAGCGCCACGAGGCCGAGGGCAAGAACACCGTCGTCACCGCGCCCAGCAAGGCGTACACGGACCCCCGTGACGTGCTGCTGAAGCCGGTCGTGTCGGAGAAGAGCTACGCGCTCCTGGACGACAACAAGTACACGTTCATCGTCGCGCCCGGCGCCAACAAGACCCAGATCAAGCAGGCCGTGCAGTCGGTCTTCTCGGTCAAGGTCACCGGGGTCAACACGATCAACCGCATCGGCAAGCGCAAGCGCACCAAGACCGGTTTCGGTCAGCGCGCCGGCACGAAGCGAGCGATCGTGACCCTTGCTGAGGGCGACCGTATCGACATCTTCGGCGGTCCGACCGCCTGAGGGCGGTCCGGATCGTCCGATATCGGACGAGGACTGAATAATGGGAATCCGCAAGTACAAGCCGACTACGCCGGGCCGTCGTGGCTCCAGCGTCGCCGACTTCGTCGAGGTCACGCGGTCCACGCCGGAGAAGTCGCTGGTCCGCCCGCTGCACAGCAAGGGCGGCCGTAACAACGCCGGTCGTGTGACCGTTCGCCACCAGGGTGGCGGACACAAGCGCGCCTACCGAGTGATCGACTTCCGTCGTCACGACAAGGACGGCGTGCCGGCGAAGGTCGCGCACATCGAGTACGACCCCAACCGCACCGCGCGCATCGCGCTGCTGCACTACGCGGACGGCGAGAAGCGCTACATCCTCGCCCCGCGCAACCTGCAGCAGGGTGACCGCGTCGAGAACGGTCCCGGGGCCGACATCAAGCCGGGCAACAACCTGGCGCTCCGCAACATCCCGGTCGGTACCACGATCCACGCGATCGAGCTCCGTCCCGGTGGCGGCGCCAAGTTCGCCCGCTCCGCAGGCGCCTCCGTGCAGCTGCTGGCGAAGGAGGGCACGATGGCCCACCTTCGTATGCCGTCCGGTGAGATCCGCCTGGTCGACCAGCGCTGCCGCGCCACGGTCGGCGCGGTCGGCAACGCCGAGCAGAGCAACATCAACTGGGGCAAGGCCGGGCGCAAGCGCTGGCTGGGCGTCCGCCCGACCGTTCGCGGTGTGGCGATGAACCCGGTTGACCACCCCCACGGTGGTGGTGAGGGCAAGACCTCCGGTGGTCGCCACCCGGTCAGCCCCTGGGGTCAGAAGGAAGGTCGTACTCGTTCGCCGAAGAAGGCTTCGAACAAGTACATCGTCCGCCGCCGCAAGACGAACAAGAAGCGCTAGGAGCGGGTTTAGATGCCGCGCAGTCTCAAGAAGGGGCCCTTCGTCGACGGACACCTCGTAAAGAAGGTGGACGCCCAGAACGAAGCCGGTTCCAAGAACGTCATCAAGACCTGGTCCCGTCGCTCGATGATCACTCCCAGCATGCTGGGCCACACGATCGCGGTGCACAACGGCAAGACCCACATTCCGGTGTTTGTCACCGAGTCGATGGTCGGCCACAAGCTCGGCGAGTTCTCGCCGACGCGCACCTTCCGGGGTCACGTCAAGGACGACCGGAAGTCGAAGCGCCGCTAGTAGCGGGGTGGAATGACCATGACAGACACTGGAAGGACAACCATGGAAGCCAGGGCCCAGGCGCGGTACATCCGCGTCACGCCCATGAAGGCCCGCCGGGTGGTGGACCTTATCCGTGGCATGGACGCCACGGAGGCTCAGGCGGTCCTGCGTTTCGCCCCGCAGGCCGCGAGCGTGCCGGTCGGCAAGGTGCTTGACAGCGCCATTGCCAACGCCGCGCACAACTACGACCACACTGACGCAGACAGCCTCTTCATCTCCGAGGCCTACGTCGACGAGGGCCCGACCCTGAAGCGGTTCCGTCCGCGCGCCCAGGGCCGCGCCTACCGGATCCGCAAGCGGACCAGCCACATCACCGTGGTCGTCAGCAGCAAGGAAGGGACCCGGTAATGGGCCAGAAGGTTAACCCGCATGGGTTCCGGCTCGGCATCACCACGGACTTCAAGTCCCGCTGGTACGCCGACAAGTCGTACAAGGAATACGTCGGAGAAGACGTCGCCATCCGTCGGATGATGACGTCCGGCATGGAGCGCGCCGGCATCTCGAAGGTGGAGATCGAGCGCACCCGTGACCGGGTCCGCGTCGACATCCACACCGCGCGTCCGGGCATCGTCATCGGCCGCCGCGGCGCCGAGGCCGACCGTATCCGCGGCGACCTGGAGAAGCTGACCAAGAAGCAGGTCCAGCTGAACATCCTCGAGGTCAAGAACCCCGAGGTCGACGCTCAGCTGGTGGCCCAGGCCGTTGCCGAGCAGCTCTCCTCCCGCGTCTCCTTCCGTCGCGCCATGCGTAAGAGCATGCAGTCGGCGATGAAGGCGGGCGCCAAGGGCATCAAGATCCAGTGCGGTGGCCGCCTCGGCGGCGCCGAGATGTCCCGCTCGGAGTTCTACCGCGAGGGCCGTGTGCCCCTGCACACGCTCCGCGCGAACGTGGACTACGGCTTCTTCGAGGCCAAGACGACCTTCGGCCGCATCGGCGTGAAGGTCTGGATCTACAAGGGCGATGTCAAGAACATCGCCGAGGTCCGCGCCGAGAACGCTGCTGCCCGCGCCGGCAACCGCCCGGCCCGTGGTGGCGGCGGCGCCGACCGCCCGGCCCGTGGTGGCCGTGGTGGCGAGCGCGGCGGTCGCGGTCGCAAGCCGCAGCAGGCTCCCGCTGCCGAGGCCCCCAAGGCCGAGGCTCCGGCGGCCGCTCCGGCTGAGAGCACCGGAACGGAGGCCTGACCGACATGCTGATCCCCCGTAGGGTCAAGCACCGCAAGCAGCACCACCCGAAGCGCCGCGGTCAGGCCAAGGGCGGTACGACGGTTTCGTTCGGCGAGTACGGCATTCAGGCCCTCACGCCGGCGTACGTCACCAACCGCCAGATCGAGGCGGCCCGTATCGCGATGACCCGCCACATCAAGCGTGGCGGCAAGGTCTGGATCAACATCTACCCGGACCGCCCGCTCACGAAGAAGCCTGCCGAGACCCGCATGGGTTCCGGTAAGGGTTCTCCCGAGTGGTGGATCGCGAACGTGCACCCGGGACGGGTCATGTTCGAGCTGTCCTACCCCAACGAGAAGATCGCCCGTGAGGCCCTGACTCGCGCCGCTCACAAGCTGCCGATGAAGTGCCGGATCGTCAAGCGCGAGGCAGGTGAAGCGTGATGTCGGCCGGTACCAAGGCGTCCGAGCTGCGCGAACTGGGTGACGAGGAGCTTCTGGCGAAGCTCCGCGAAGCCAAGGAAGAGCTGTTCAACCTCCGCTTCCAGGCGGCGACGGGTCAGCTCGAGAACCACGGTCGGCTCAAGGCCGTCCGTAAGGACATCGCGCGGATCTACACCCTGATGCGTGAGCGCGAGCTGGGCATCGAGACGGTGGAGAGCGCCTGATGAGCGAGAACAACGTGACTGAGCAGAACACCGAGGCCCGTGGCTTCCGCAAGACCCGCGAGGGTCTCGTCGTCAGCGACAAGATGGACAAGACCGTCGTCGTCGCCGTCGAGGACCGCGTGAAGCACGCGCTGTACGGCAAGGTCATCCGCCGTACGAACAAGCTCAAGGCTCACGACGAGCAGAACGCCGCGGGCGTCGGCGACCGTGTCCTCCTCGCGGAGACCCGGCCGCTGTCCGCCACGAAGCGCTGGCGCGTCGTCGAGATCCTCGAGAAGGCCAAGTAGGTAATTCGCGCAAGCGAATTCCAAAGAAACCGCCTGCGGGGCAAACCCGGCAGGACAGTTCCGCCAGGCTCCGGGAGCCGCTCACTGAGCGGCTCCCGGGGAACCGGCAGACAATCAGGAGATAGACGTGATCCAGCAGGAGTCGCGACTGCGTGTCGCCGACAACACTGGTGCGAAGGAAATCCTTTGCATCCGTGTGCTCGGTGGCTCCGGTCGCCGCTACGCGGGCATCGGTGACGTCATCGTCGCCACCGTCAAGGACGCGATCCCCGGTGGCAACGTGAAGAAGGGTGACGTCGTCAAGGCGGTCATCGTTCGCACCGTCAAGGAGCGCCGCCGTCCGGACGGCTCGTACATCCGCTTCGACGAGAACGCCGCCGTCATTCTGAAGAACGACGGCGACCCTCGCGGCACCCGCATCTTCGGCCCGGTCGGGCGCGAGCTGCGCGAGAAGAAGTTCATGAAGATCATCTCGCTGGCTCCGGAGGTGCTGTAAGCATGAAGATCAAGAAGGGCGACCTGGTCCAGGTCATCACCGGTAAGGACAAGGGCAAGCAGGGCAAGGTCATCGCGGCCTTCCCCCGTGAGGACCGCGTCCTGGTCGAGGGTGTCAACCGGGTCAAGAAGCACACGAAGGCCGGTCCGACCGCCAAGGGCTCCCAGGCCGGCGGCATCGTGACCACCGAGGCCCCCATCCACGTGTCCAACGTCCAGCTGGTCGTGGAGAAGGACGGCGACAAGGTCGTCACGCGCGTCGGTTACCGCTTCGACGACGAGGGCAACAAGATCCGCGTTGCCAAGCGGACGGGTGAGGACATCTGATGGCTACCACCACGACTCCGCGTCTCAAGACGAAGTACCGCGAGGAGATCGCGGGCAAGCTGCGTGAGGAGTTCTCCTACGAGAACGTCATGCAGATCCCCGGTCTCGTCAAGATCGTGGTCAACATGGGTGTGGGCGACGCCGCCCGCGACTCCAAGCTGATCGAGGGCGCCATCCGCGACCTCACCACGATCACCGGTCAGAAGCCGGCCGTCACCAAGGCCCGTAAGTCCATCGCGCAGTTCAAGCTGCGCGAGGGTCAGCCGATCGGCGCCCACGTCACGCTTCGTGGCGACCGCATGTGGGAGTTCCTGGACCGCACCCTGTCGCTCGCGCTCCCGCGCATCCGCGACTTCCGCGGTCTGTCCCCCAAGCAGTTCGACGGCCGTGGCAACTACACCTTCGGTCTCACGGAGCAGGTCATGTTCCACGAGATCGACCAGGACAAGATCGACCGCGTCCGGGGTATGGACATCACCGTGGTCACCACGGCGACCAACGACGCTGAGGGCCGCGCGCTCCTTCGTCACCTCGGCTTCCCCTTCAAGGAGGCGTGAGCGAGATGGCGAAGAAGGCTCTGATCGCTAAGGCTGCTCGCAAGCCCAAGTTCGCTGTGCGCGCTTACAACCGCTGCCAGCGCTGCGGTCGTCCGCACTCCGTGTACCGCAAGTTCGGCCTCTGCCGTGTGTGCCTTCGTGAGATGGCTCACCGCGGCGAGCTGCCGGGCGTGACCAAGAGCTCCTGGTAAACCCCTTAATCAGGGTTCCAGAGGCTCTCGGTAAGCAATGGGCGTGTCAGGTGCCCCTCCCTCCATGCCGTAGGCTGCGAGGGTTGGGCGCCTGACGCCCGTACGACTTACTACGCCGTAGGTCCACCGCGCCGCACCCGTCCCGTCTCGGATCGGGGAGAGGGATGGCGCACCAGGAAACCCCGGCGAGAGAGGCCACAGGCCAATTCATGACCATGACTGATCCGATCGCAGACATGCTTACGCGTCTGCGGAACGCGAACTCGGCGTACCACGACTCCGTGACGATGCCGGCATCGAAGATCAAGTCTCACATCGCGGAGATCCTCCAGCAGGAGGGCTTCATCACGGGCTGGAAGGTCGAGGACGCCGAGGTCGGCAAGAACCTCGTTCTCGAGCTGAAGTTCGGCCCGAACCGTGAGCGCTCCATCGCGGGCATCAAGCGGATCTCCAAGCCCGGTCTCCGGGTTTACGCGAAGTCCACCTCCCTGCCCAAGGTGCTCGGTGGCCTCGGCGTGGCGATCATCTCCACGTCGCACGGTCTCCTCACCGACAAGCAGGCCGGCAAGAAGGGCGTAGGCGGAGAAGTTCTCGCCTACGTCTGGTAGCGGAAGGGAACGGAGGAAACAGCTATGTCGCGCATTGGCAAGCTCCCCATCACGGTTCCCGCCGGCGTGGACGTCACCATCGACGGCCAGACGGTTGCGGTCAAGGGCCCCAAGGGCTCGCTGACCCACACCGTCGTAGCGCCGATCGAGATCGCCAAGGGTGAGGACGGCGTTCTGAACGTCACCCGCCCCAACGACGAGCGTCAGAGCAAGGCCCTGCACGGCCTGTCCCGCACGCTGGTGGCGAACATGATCACCGGCGTGACCGAGGGTTACGTGAAGAAGCTCGAGATCAGTGGTGTCGGTTACCGCGTGACCGCGAAGGGCTCGAACCTCGAGTTCGCGCTCGGTTACAGCCACCCGATCACCGTCGAGGCGCCCGAGGGAATCACCTTCAAGGTGGAGACCCCGACCCGCTTCCAGGTCGAGGGCATCGACAAGCAGAAGGTCGGCGAGGTTGCGGCCAACATCCGCAAGCTGCGCAAGCCGGACCCGTACAAGGCCAAGGGTGTCAAGTACGAGGGCGAAGTCATCCGCCGCAAGGTCGGAAAGGCGGGTAAGTAAGCCATGGCATACGGACAGAAGATCCTGAAGGGCGACGCCTACAAGCGCGCCGCGATCAAGCGCCGTCACATCCGGATCCGCAAGCGGATCTCCGGTACGGCGGAGCGTCCCCGTCTGGTCGTTACCCGCTCCAACCGCCACATCGTGGCGCAGGTGATCGACGACCTCAAGGGCCACACCGTGGCCTCGGCGTCCACGCTGGACACCTCGATCCGCGGTGCCGAGGGCGACAAGTCCGCCCAGGCGAAGCAGGTCGGCGCCCTGGTCGCCGAGCGCGCCAAGGCCGCCGGTGTCGAGGCAGTCGTGTTCGACCGTGGTGGTAACCAGTACGCCGGGCGCATCGCCGCCCTGGCGGACGCCGCCCGCGAGGCCGGGCTCAAGTTCTGAGCCGGTTCCGTAGCTAGCGGAAACAGAGAGAGGTAATTCCAATGGCTGGACCCCAGCGCCGTGGAAGCGGTGCCGGTGGCGGCGAGCGGCGGGACCGGAAGGGCCGTGACGGCGGCGCTGCTGCCGCCGAGAAGACCGCGTACGTTGAGCGCGTAGTCGCGATCAACCGCGTCGCCAAGGTTGTCAAGGGTGGTCGTCGCTTCAGCTTCACCGCGCTGGTCGTGGTGGGCGACGGTGACGGCACCGTGGGTGTCGGTTACGGCAAGGCCAAGGAGGTGCCGGCCGCCATCGCCAAGGGTGTTGAGGAGGCCAAGAAGCACTTCTTCAAGGTCCCCCGCATCCAGGGCACCATCCCGCACCCGATCACGGGCGAGAAGGCCGCGGGCGTCGTCCTGCTCAAGCCTGCTTCCCCCGGTACCGGCGTCATCGCCGGTGGCCCGGTGCGTGCCGTGCTCGAGTGCGCCGGCGTTCACGACATCCTGTCGAAGTCGCTCGGTTCGTCGAACGCGATCAACATCGTGCACGCGACCGTGGAGGCCCTGAAGGGCCTGCAGCGTCCCGAGGAGATCGCGGCCCGCCGCGGTCTGCCCCTCGAGGACGTCGCCCCCGCGGCTCTGCTTCGTGCGCGTGCCGGGGCTGGTGCTGCGTAATGGCACAGCTCAGGATCACGCAGACGAAGTCGTACATCGGCAGCAAGCAGAACCACCGTGACACCCTGCGTTCGCTCGGGCTCAAGCGCCTGAACGACGTGGTCGTCAAGGAGGACCGCCCCGAGTTCCGCGGAATGGTGCACACCGTCCGCCACCTCGTGACGGTCGAGGAGGTCGACTGATCATGGCGGAGAACAACCCGCTCAAGATCCACAACCTCCGTCCCGCCCCGGGCGCCAAGACCGCCAAGACCCGTGTGGGTCGTGGTGAGGCGTCGAAGGGTAAGACGGCCGGTCGTGGTACCAAGGGCACGAAGGCCCGTTACCAGGTTCCGGAGCGCTTCGAGGGTGGGCAGATGCCCCTCCACATGCGTCTTCCGAAGCTCAAGGGCTTCAGGAACCCGTTCAAGACCGAGTTCCAGGTCGTGAACCTCGACAAGCTGGGCGCGCTGTACCCGGAGGGTGGCGAGGTCACCGTCGAGGGGCTCGTCGCCAAGGGCGCCGTTCGCAAGAACAGCCTCGTCAAGGTCCTCGGCCAGGGCGAGATCTCCGTGGCGCTGCAGGTGACGGTCGACGCCGTCTCCGGCTCCGCCAAGGAGAAGATCACCGCCGCCGGCGGTACCGTCACCGAGCTCATCTGACCTTTTCAGGTGTCTCGATGACTTGAGCGATCCCGACCGGGGATACCCCACAAAAGGGGTATCCCCGGTTGGTCGTTCCTAGGGCGGTGGTGTCGCCGGTAAGGTGACCAGCACTGCCCACTTTTCACTGGGTGCTTCCCATGGGGCACCTTGAGCGGCAGTCGGCCGTTACACATGTCGTCGTTCCTTATTGGACCCTCAAGACCGTCACCCTTGACGCAGATGCGCGGGGGTCGCAGGAGGCACCGTGCTCACCGCGTTCGCCCGGGCGTTCAGGACGCCCGACCTGCGCAAGAAGCTCCTCTTCACGCTCGGGATCATCGTGATCTACCGGGTCGGGACGCACATCCCGATCCCCGGTGTCGACTACACGTCCGTTCAGCGGTGTGTGGACGAGGCGTCCGGCAACCAGGGCCTCTTCGGTCTGGTGAACATGTTCAGCGGCGGCGCGCTGCTGCAGATCACCATCTTCGCGCTGGGCATCATGCCGTACATCACGGCGAGCATCATCCTTCAGCTGCTCACCGTGGTCATCCCGCGTCTGGAAGCCCTGAAGAAGGAGGGCCAGGCCGGTACCGCGAAGATCACGCAGTACACCCGGTACCTCACCGTGGCGCTCGCCATCCTGCAGGGCACCGGCCTGGTGGCCACCGCCCGCAGCGGCGCCCTGTTCTCCGGCTGCTCGGTCGCTTCGAGCATCGTGCCGGACCAGGCGATCTTCACCACCATCACCATGGTCATCTGCATGACTGCGGGCACCGCCATGGTCATGTGGCTCGGCGAGCTCATCACCGACCGCGGCATCGGCAACGGCATGTCGATCCTGATGTTCATCTCGATCGCCGCGACGTTCCCCTCCGCGCTGTGGGCCATCAAGAAGCAGGGCACGCTGGCGGACGGCTGGATCGAGTTCGGCACCGTCATCCTGGTCGGCCTGGTCATGGTCGGTCTGGTCGTCTTCGTCGAGCAGGCCCAGCGCCGGATCCCCGTGCAGTACGCGAAGCGCATGATCGGCCGCCGGTCCTACGGCGGCACCTCGACGTACATCCCGCTGAAGGTGAACCAGGCCGGTGTGATCCCGGTCATCTTCGCCTCGTCGCTGCTCTACATCCCGGCCCTGGTCGCCCAGTTCTCCAGCGGACAGTCCGGCTGGAAGACGTGGATCGAGACCAACCTGACCAAGGGCGACCACCCGATCTACATCAGCATGTACTTCCTGCTGATCGTTTTCTTCGCGTTCTTCTACGTGGCGATCTCCTTCAACCCCGAGGAAGTCGCCGACAACATGAAGAAGTATGGTGGCTTCATCCCGGGCATCCGGGCTGGCCGACCGACCGCTGAGTACCTCTCGTACGTGCTCAACCGGATCACCTGGCCGGGTTCGCTGTATCTGGGTCTTATCGCTCTTGTACCGACGATGGCGTTGGTTGGCTTCGGGGCAAGCCAGAACTTCCCGTTCGGTGGCACCAGCATCCTGATCATCGTGGGTGTCGGTCTCGAAACGGTGAAGCAGATCGAGAGCCAGCTCCAGCAGCGCAATTACGAAGGGTTCCTCCGCTGATGCGTATCGTCCTTGTCGGGCCGCCGGGCGCCGGAAAGGGAACGCAGGCCACACGTCTGGCCGAGAAGCTCCGCGTTCCGCACATCTCCACGGGAGACCTGTTCCGCGCCAACATCAGCCGGCAGACGGAACTCGGGAAGCTCGCGAAGTCCTACATGGACGCCGGCAACCTCGTCCCCGACGAGGTAACCATCGCCATGGCCAAGGACCGCATGGAGCAGCCGGACGCCGAGCGAGGTTTCCTGCTGGACGGTTTCCCGCGCAACGTCTCGCAGGCCGAGGCGCTCGACGAGCTCCTCACCACCGAGGGCATCAAGCTGGACGCGGTACTGGACCTGGAGGCCCCGGAGGAGGAGGTCGTCAAGCGGATCGCCGGCCGGCGCATCTGCCGCAACGACTCCTCCCACGTCTTCCACGTGACGTACAAGACGGCCGCCGTGGAAGGCGTCTGCGACCTCTGCGGCGGTGAGCTGTACCAGCGGGACGACGACTCCGAGGAGACGGTCCGCACGCGGCTGGAGGTCTACCACACGCAGACCGAGCCGATCATCGACTACTACAAGGCGCAGGGCCTGGTCGTGACCATCGAGGCCATGGGCCCGGTGGACGAGGTCACCGGCCGTGCGCTGGCGGCGTTGAAGCGCGAGGGCGACGACCAGTAGTCGTCGGCCCGATACGGCCGTGGAGTCCTCCGGGACCCCACGGCCGTAGTGTTGTGTACGTACGTGACCGACCCACCTGAGTGACGGAGAGCGCAGGCCCCCCATGGTGCAGATCAAGAGCCCCGAGCAGATCGCCAGGATGCGTGCGGCGGGGCTGGTCGTCGCCGCCATCCACGCGGCCACACGGGAAGCGGCGGTCCCGGGGGCGACGACGAAAGACCTGGACGAGGTGGCCCGCAAGGTCCTCGCGGAGAACGGCGCGAAGTCGAACTTCCTCGGGTACGGCGGCTTCCCGGCCACGATCTGCACGTCGGTGAACGACGTCGTCGTCCACGGCATCCCCTCCGACGAGGTCGTCCTCAAGGACGGCGACATCATCTCGATCGACTGCGGCGCGATCGTGGACGGCTGGCACGGCGACGCGGCGTACACCGCCTTCGTCGGCTCCGGCCACGCCCCCGAGCTGATCGAGCTCTCCCGGGTGACGGAGGAGTCGATGTGGGCCGGCATCGCGGCCATGAAGCCGGGCAACCGGCTGGTGGACGTGTCGCGGGCCATCGAGACGTACATCCGCCGCCAGCCCAAGCCCGGCGGCGGTCGCTACGGCATCATCGAGGACTACGGCGGCCACGGCATCGGCACCGAGATGCACATGGACCCGCACCTGCTGAACTACGTCGACCGCCGGCGGGGCAAGGGGCCGAAGCTGGTGCCCGGCTTCTGCCTCGCCATCGAGCCGATGGTCTCGCTCGGCACTCCGCGGACCGAGGTCCTGGAGGACGACTGGACGGTCATCACCACGGACGGGACCTGGTCGTCGCACTGGGAGCACTCGGTGGCGTTGACGGAGGAGGGGCCGCTCGTGCTGACGTCTCCCGACGCAGGCAGGGCGAAGCTGGCGGAGCACGGGGTCGTGGCCGCGCCGGACCCGCTGGCCTGAGGTCTGGCCGGTCACCAGTCGCCGGTCACCAGTCGCCGGTCGACTGTCACCAGTCACCGGTCACCAGTCACCGGTCACCGGTCGCCGGTCGCCGGTCGTCTGTCACCGGTCCGGGGCCGTCCGTCCAAGGCCGGCGCAGCCGTTAGAAGCCTGCCAGGCGCCCCGGGCGGTCAGCCCGCTCGCTGCTGCGAGGGCGTGCGACGGGGCTTACGCGCCCGCCCGCCCTTCCGTCCCGCCCTTCCGTCCCGTCCTTCTGTCCGGCCCCTGGTGGCTGTGCCCCGGGGCCCCCGCTGTCGGCGTGAACGGCCGGGGCCCGCTTAAGGATCTCCTCGCCGGGGCAGACTTCTCGATTCGTGTTTCCGCCAGCGCTGGCGTAGACTGACTCGTCGGCTCTCGTGCACCCGCATGTCCGCATGCGCCCGTAAGGGAAAAGGCGGGGGAGCCGATCAAGGTAGTCGATTCGAAGGGCGAAGCGTGGCCAAGAAGCAAGGTGCCATCGAGATCGAGGGCACTGTCGTCGAGTCTCTGCCGAACGCCATGTTCAGGGTCGAGCTCCAGAACGGCCACCAGGTCCTGGCGCACATCAGCGGCAAGATGCGTATGCACTACATCCGTATCCTCCCTGACGACCGGGTCGTGGTGGAGTTGTCTCCGTACGACCTGACGCGTGGCCGGATCGTCTACCGGTACAAGTAGATCTTGCCCGTACCTTCGTGCGCCCCACGGGCGTGCGGGGCTGTTGGCAACTGACCCGGAGAACCTCACCCCATGAAGGTCAAGCCGAGCGTCAAGAAGATCTGCGACAAGTGCAGGGTGATCCGCCGTCACGGCCGGGTCATGATCATTTGCGAGAACCCGCGCCACAAGCAGCGCCAGGGCTGATCGCACACGGATCACACCCTCTGCATCGACATCGCAGAGACTTCGCGCGACGCGAGCTGAATTGTTCATACGCAGGGCCCGGACGGGATTTCCCGTCCGACACCCCCGGTTCGGAGGCCGGGGACCCATGCCGTACCAAATCTTCTGTCCGACAGGAGAGGCCGGCGGCTGGGGGCCGGCTCTGCGGAAGACCTCCGAGGATCAACTGGAGCCATTGAATGGCACGCGTTTCCGGTGTCGACATCCCGCGCGAAAAGCGTGTGGAGGTCGCCCTCACCTACGTGTTCGGCATCGGCCGGACCCTTTCCCAGGAGACGCTGGCAGCGACCGGCGTCGACCCGAACACCCGCGTTCGCGACCTCTCCGAGGAGCAGCTCGTCGCGATCCGCGAGTACGTGGACGCCAACATCAAGACCGAGGGTGACCTTCGTCGCGAGATCCAGGCCGACATCCGCCGCAAGGTGGAGATCGGTTCGTACCAGGGTCTCCGTCACCGTCGCGGTCTGCCGGTCCGCGGTCAGCGCACCAGCACGAACGCCCGTACCCGCAAGGGTCCGCGTCGCGCCATCGCCGGCAAGAAGAAGCCGGGCAAGAAGTAGTCCTCAGCGGACAACGCTTCATCAGCGGTCTTCGCTGTAGGACCGACCACCTCCCCGTAGGAGTTTGTAGATGCCCCCCAAGGGTCGTCAGGGCGCTGCCAAGAAGGTGCGCCGCAAGGAAAAGAAGAACGTCGCGCACGGCCAGGCGCACATCAAGAGCACGTTCAACAACACGATCGTGTCCATCACGGACCCGGCCGGAAACGTGATCTCGTGGGCCTCCGCCGGCCACGTCGGTTTCAAGGGCTCGCGCAAGTCCACGCCGTTCGCCGCGCAGATGGCCGCCGAGTCGGCTGCCCGTCGCGCTCAGGAGCACGGCATGCGCAAGGTCGACGTCTTCGTCAAGGGCCCGGGCGCCGGTCGCGAGACCGCCATCCGTTCCCTGCAGGCGACCGGCCTCGAGGTCGGCTCCATCCAGGACGTCACGCCGACCCCGCACAACGGCTGCCGTCCGCCCAAGCGTCGCCGCGTCTGATCTGACGTACGGCTGCTGGGACTGAGGAATTCGGGCGGTACGGCTCTTACGGGCCGTATCGCCCGTACCCTTGCACTTACCACCGTCAGGCTCCGCCTGGTGCATCAGGGCATCAAATAGTGGGTGCCCCTGACTGAAGGATCTCCGCATGCTGATCGCTCAGCGCCCCTCGTTGACCGAAGAGGTCGTCGACGAGTTCCGCTCCCGGTTCGTGATCGAGCCGCTGGAGCCGGGCTTCGGCTACACCCTCGGCAACTCCCTCCGCCGCACCCTCCTGTCGTCGATCCCCGGCGCTGCTGTCACCAGCATCCGCATCGACGGCGTCCTGCACGAGTTCACCACCGTGCCGGGCGTCAAGGAGGACGTCACCGACCTGATCCTCAACATCAAGCAGCTGGTCGTCTCCTCGGAGCACGACGAGCCGGTCGTGATGTACCTGCGCAAGCAGGGCCCGGGTCTGGTCACCGCCGCCGACATCGCGCCCCCGGCCGGTGTCGAGGTGCACAACCCCGACCTCGTCCTCGCCACGCTCAACGGCAAGGGCAAGCTGGAGATGGAGCTGACCGTCGAGCGCGGTCGCGGCTACGTCTCGGCCGTGCAGAACAAGCAGCTGGGCCAGGAGATCGGCCGTATCCCGGTCGACTCCATCTACTCGCCGGTGCTGAAGGTCACGTACAAGGTCGAGGCCACGCGTGTCGAGCAGCGCACCGACTTCGACAAGCTGATCGTCGACGTCGAGACCAAGCAGGCGATGCGTCCCCGCGACGCCATGGCCTCCGCGGGCAAGACGCTGGTGGAGCTGTTCGGTCTCGCCCGCGAGCTGAACATCGACGCCGAGGGCATCGACATGGGTCCGTCCCCGACGGACGCCGCCCTGGCCGCCGACCTGGCGCTGCCGATCGAGGAGCTGGAGCTCACCGTTCGGTCGTACAACTGCCTCAAGCGCGAGGGCATCCACTCCGTGGGTGAGCTCGTGGCCCGTTCCGAGGCCGACCTGCTCGACATCCGCAACTTCGGCGCGAAGTCGATCGACGAGGTCAAGGCGAAGCTGGCCGGCATGGGCCTGGCCCTCAAGGACAGCCCGCCCGGATTCGACCCGACCGCCGCCGCCGACGCCTTCGGCGCCGACGACGACGCGGACGCGGGCTTCGTGGAGACCGAGCAGTACTGAGCGCTCCGCCAGGAGGCCTGTTCTGCGGCTGCGGGGCCGTTGTCGCTGGTCGCGCAGTTCGCCGCGCCCCTTCGGGGGCGCGGACCCTCCGGGTGCTTCGCAAGAGGCGCCCGGATCTCCGACGGGCGATCGCCCGCTCGGACACTGACTCCGGTACCTGATACGGCCGGGGCAGACACCTAGGAGAGACACCATGCCGAAGCCCACCAAGGGTGCCCGTCTGGGCGGCAGCGCCGCGCACGAGAAGCTGCTCCTCGCGAACCTCGCGAAGGCGCTGTTCGAGCACGGCCGCATCACCACCACCGAGGCGAAGGCGCGCAAGCTGCGCCCGTACGCCGAGCGTCTGATCACCAAGGGCAAGAAGGGCGACCTGCACAACCGTCGCCAGGTGCTCCAGGTGATCACGGACAAGAGCGTCGTCCACACGCTCTTCACCGAGATCGGCCCGCGCTACGAGAACCGTCCCGGTGGCTACACGCGCATCACCAAGATCGGTAACCGTCGTGGCGACAACGCGCCCATGGCCGTCATCGAGCTGGTCGAGGCGCTGACGGTCGCGCAGGAGGCGACCGGCGAGGCCGAGGCCGCCACCAAGCGCGCGGTCAAGGAGTCCGAGGAGGCCAAGGTCGAGGAGACCCAGGCCGACGAGGCTCCCGCCGAGGAGTCCAAGGACGCGTAAGCGTTCCGCCCGGGCTGTGCGTCCGGGGCCACGGCGGCGTCGCGGCCGGTCGCGTCCGCGTGACAGAGCCGACACATCGCCGCAGTCCCGCGCCACTGAAGGGCGTTGGCGGGTCCGTTCCTTTCGAGGGGCGGGCCCGCTTTCTCGTGTCGCTGAGAGGATCTCTGTGTGAGTGACGAAGTACAGCCCGGGTTCGTCCGGGTGCGGCTGGACCTGTCCTACGACGGCTCCGAGTTCTCCGGGTGGGCCAAGCAGGCCGGGGGACGGCGGACCGTGCAGGGGGAGATCGAGGACGCGCTGCGGACCGTCACACGGTCCGGCGGGACGACGTACGAGCTGACCGTGGCCGGGCGGACCGACGCCGGGGTGCACGCGCGCGGGCAGGTCGCCCACGTCGATCTCCCGGAAACGGTCTGGCGCGAGCACCACGAGAAGCTGCTGAAGCGGCTCGCCGGGCGGCTGCCGCGGGATGTGCGGGTGTGGGCGCTGCGGGAGGCCCCGCACGGCTTCAACGCGCGGTTCTCGGCGATCTGGCGGCGGTACGCCTACCGGGTCACCGACAACCCCGGCGGGGTCGACCCGCTGCTGCGCAACCACGTCCTGTGGCACGACTGGCCGCTCGACGTCGACGCCATGAACGAGGCCGCCGAGCGGCTCCTCGGGGAGCACGACTTCGCCGCGTACTGCAAGAAGCGGGAGGGCGCGACCACCATCCGCACGCTGCAGCAGTTGAGCCTGGTCAAGGGGGCCGACGGGATCATCACCGCCACGGTCCGCGCCGACGCCTTCTGCCACAACATGGTGCGGTCGCTGATCGGGGCGCTGCTGTTCGTGGGCGACGGGCACCGCGGGGCCGAGTGGCCCGGGAAGGTGCTCGCCGCGGGCGTACGGGACTCGGCCGTGCACGTCGTGCGGCCGCACGGGCTGACGCTGGAGGAGGTCGGCTATCCGGCCGACGAGCTGCTCGCCGCGCGCAACAAGGAGGCGCGCAACAGGCGGACGCTGCCCGGGGCCGGCTGCTGCTGACTCCGCCCGCCTCGCGCGGGGCCCGGGCCGGTCAGCTGCCGGCGGCCGCCGACGCCTGGGCCTCGCCGCGGCGGCGGATCTGCTGGAACGTGAACTTGGCCAGATCGTCGCCGGCGGTGAAGACCGCGGTGTCCTTCGTCGTCACGTCCTTGCCGTCGGTGAAGCCCGTGAGCGTGAAGTAGGCGTACCGGCCGTAGGAGTTGGTCGTGGAGCGGCAGATCGCGCCGTTGCAGAACGCCTTGACGCCCCCGCCGGCGAGGGCCTTGACGATGCTCTTGTTGTCAGCGGCCTGGCTCTTGACCTTGAGGGCCTGGGCCTCGGTGTCGAAGACGGCCACCCCGACCGTGACCGCGACGCCGTCCTTGGTGTAGGTGACGCGCATGACGCGGGTGCAGTCGTTCGCGGTGAGGATCTTGGGCAGGGTGCCCGCGGCCCCCGTGGCGCACGTGGTGCTGTCGGCCTTGGGGCCCTTCTTGTACACGGCCGAGCCCATCGTCAGCTGGGTGCCGGGGAAGAGCAGATCAGGGCCGTTGGGGGCGGTGTCCTTGGCCTTGCTGGAGATGAACTCCTTCGGGTCCAGCGGCGGCGGTGCGCTGGTCGGCGCGAAGGACGGGGCGCCGGACGCGCTCGGCAGGCCGGCGGTCCCGGGCAGGGAGGAGGTCGGCTTGTTCGCCTCGTCGTCGCCGTTCGCCGACACCACGGCCATGGCCACGGCGGTGCCGACGGCGATCGTGGCGAGCGCGCCGCCGCCTATGAGGAGCAGTCGGCGGCGCCTGTTGCGCGTCTCGGACGCCTCGGCGAGCGCGGCCCAGTCCGGGGTCCGCCCGTCATCGCCGGTCGCCCACGGCTGCTGGGAGTTCGGTTTCCACGGATCCCACTGGGACTGAGGTCCCCCCTGCCCATAGCTCATGGGGCGCATCTTAGACGGGAGGCGGGGGGTGCTGTTCCGCCCCAACAGGCGCGGGAGGTCACGGCATTCGGGGCGTGAGTGCGGGCAAAGGCGACATGTCCAGGTGGTTGGTGCGGCGTTCTCCCAGGCCGACGGGCGAGGTGTGGCGCGGGACACTCCGGGAGGGGGTTTCCGGCCGTCTGCCCCTGGCGAGGCTGACATGTTCACGTGCGAGGCTCGGCCCCGTTTTGACCCGACCCCCAGGACACGGGTATTCTGCTTTTTCGTTGTGTATTGGCTTGCTCTTCTCACGGGACGGGCCCTTACACCGGTCCACCGGGCCGATGACCAGCGACCTGCACGCGGCTTGCGTCACCGCAGTGCGGTCAGGGCTGTCGTGATCGTCTTCGGTGACCTTGTCAGGACCAATTCACTGAAGAAGCGAAGGCTACGAACCGTGCGTACGTACAGCCCCAAGCCCGGCGATGTGACGCGCCAGTGGCACGTCATCGACGCTCAGGACATCGTCCTGGGCCGTCTCGCCACCACTGCCGCGTCCCTTCTGCGGGGCAAGCACAAGCCGATCTACGCGCCCCACGTCGACACGGGTGACTTCGTCATCATCATCAACGCCGACAAGGTGCACCTCTCCGGCAACAAGCGGACCCAGAAGATGGCCTACCGCCACTCCGGGTACCCGGGCGGTCTGCGCTCCGTGCGCTACGACGACCTCCTCGCGAACAACCCGGAGAAGGCCGTCGAGAAGGCCGTCAAGGGCATGCTCCCCAAGAACACGCTTGGCCGTCAGATGCTCTCGAAGCTGAAGGTCTACAAGGGTGACGTGCACCCGCACGCGGCGCAGCAGCCCGTGCCGTTCGAAATCACCCAGGTCGCGCAGTAAGTCCGGCCACACCCCCAAGCTGAAGAGAATCTGAGGAGAACCGTGGCCGAGACCACTGCCGAGCAGCCGCTCGAAGAGACCGAGCTCGTCGACATCGACAGCTACACCACCGAGTCCGAGGTCCCCGTCGAGGGCGAGTACACCTCGGAGTCCCTGGCGTCCCGCTTCGGCGAGGCCCAGCCCGCGGCCGGCCTGGGCCGCCGCAAGAACGCCATCGCCCGCGTCCGGATCGTTCCGGGCTCCGGGAAGTGGAAGATCAACGGTCGCACCCTCGAGGACTACTTCCCGAACAAGGTGCACCAGCAGGAAGTCAACGAGCCGTTCAAGGTCCTCGAGCTCGACGGCCGCTACGACGTCATCGCCCGCATCTCGGGTGGCGGCGTCTCCGGTCAGGCCGGTGCGCTCCGTCTCGGTGTCGCCCGCGCGCTGAACGAGGCCGACGTCGACAACAACCGCGGCGCCCTCAAGAAGGCCGGCTTCCTCACGCGTGACGACCGCGCGGTCGAGCGCAAGAAGGCCGGTCTCAAGAAGGCCCGCAAGGCCCCGCAGTACAGCAAGCGCTAAGCTTCGCTGCCTGCTCGTACGCATCCGGGTCGGGCCGGTTCCGGTCCGCCCGCACGTACTCCGAACGCCCCGGCGGCACGCCACAGTGTCGCCGGGGCGTTCGTTTTCTCGCAGCTGTGGGCGTATAACGGCACAAGGTGCTCAAAGGCTTGTGTGATCGGGTGTTCAGCGCATCGAATGCCTGGATGCGGTGCCTGGACGTGGCGCCGGGAAGCCGCGCCGGGACGCGGGAACCGCCGCGGACCGGCGGTCCGTGCGACGCGCCCGCAGGGCTTTCGAAACTGACGCTTCCTCAGGAGGACAAGTGGGACGACTCTTCGGCACGGACGGCGTGCGCGGTGTCGCCAACGCGGATCTGACGGCGGAGCTGGCCCTCGGCCTCTCGGTCGCGGCCGCGCACGTGCTGGCCGAGGCGGGGACGTTCGAGGGACACCGGCCGGTGGCCGTCGTCGGACGGGATCCGCGGGCGTCCGGGGAGTTCCTGGAGGCCGCCGTGGTGGCCGGTCTGGCGAGTGCGGGCGTCGACGTGCTGAAGGTCGGCGTGCTGCCGACGCCCGCCGTCGCGTACCTCACCGGCGTGCTCGGCGCGGATCTCGGCGTGATGCTCTCCGCCAGCCACAACGCCATGCCCGACAACGGCGTCAAGTTCTTCGCCCGCGGCGGCCACAAGCTCGCCGACGAGCTGGAGGACCGGATCGAGTCGGTCTACGAGGAGCACCGCACCGGCGCGCCCTGGGAGCGTCCGACCGGCAACGGCGTCGGCCGCGTGCGCTCGTACAACGAGGGGTTCGACCGCTACGTCGCCCACCTCATCGCCGTCCTGCCGAACCGGCTCGACGGGCTGAAGATCGTCCTGGACGAGGCGCACGGCGCCGCGGCGTGGGTGTCGCCCGAGGCGTTCACGCGGGCCGGCGCGGAGATCGTGACCATCGGGGCCGAGCCGGACGGGCTCAACATCAACGACGGGTGCGGGTCGACCCACCTGGACAAGCTGAAGGCCGCGGTCATCGAGCACGAGGCCGACTTCGGCGTCGCGCACGACGGGGACGCGGACCGTTGCCTCGCCGTGGACCACACGGGCGAGGAGATCGACGGCGACCAGATCCTCGCCGTGCTCGCCCTGTCCATGCGCGAGCGGGGCGTGCTGCGCTCGGACACCGTTGTCGCGACCGTCATGTCCAACCTCGGCTTCAAGCTGGCCATGGAGCGCGAGGGGATCCAGCTGGTGCAGGCCGCCGTCGGCGACCGGTACGTGCTGGAGGAGATGAAGCAGCACGGGTACGCGCTGGGCGGTGAGCAGTCCGGGCACGTGATCATCCTCGACCACGCGACGACCGGCGACGGAACGCTGACCGGGCTGATGCTGGCGGCACGCGTCGCCCAGAGCGGACGGTCGCTGCGCGAGCTGGCCTCCGTGATGGAGCGGCTGCCGCAGGTGCTGATCAACGTGCCCGACGTCGACAGGTCCCGGGTCGGTGACTCGGCCGAGCTGGCGGCCGCCGTCGGCGAGGCGGAGCGTGAACTCGGCTCCACCGGCCGGGTGTTGCTCCGTCCTTCGGGAACCGAGCCGCTGGTACGGGTGATGGTCGAGGCGGCCGACATCGATCAGGCGCGGTCCGTCGCCGGGCGGCTGGCGGACGTGGTGAAGTCCGCGCTCGGTTAGGCCCCCGTCGTTTCCGGACCGTCGGGGCCCCGCTCTCCTGACGGCCGGAGACCCGGCTGTCGGCCGGAGTCCGGCGCGCCCGGGGGACGGGCCGTCAGGGCCGCGCGTCCCTGACGGCCGGAGACCCGGCTGTCGGCCGGAGCCCGGCGCGCCCGGGGGACGGCAACAGGCCGGCGTCTGCGCGCTAGAGACCCGGCTGCCGGCCGGCGTGGGCCCGACGCCGTTGTCCGGCCCAGAACCACTTCTGGGCCAGCAGGGTCAGCGTGCCCGCCAGCACGATGCCCAGCAGGTTCAGCAGGAGCTGTTCCGTGGAACCCCAGGTCTGGTGGGTGTCGCCGTAACTGAGGGCCACGGCCGCGTTCGCGGCCGCCGGGACCGTCGTCACCGAGATGGCGACGCCCACCAGGGCGCCGGACTTCGCCGAGGTCAGGGACAGGGTGCCGGCCGCGCCCGCCAGCAGGGCGACGATGAAGGAGAAGGCGTCGGGGGCGTAGACGAAGCCGGTCTGGGGGCGGTCGGCGTCCAGCTGCTCCCTGCTGAACTGGCCGATCACGTCCATGAAGAGACTGAAGCCGACGGTCACCGCCATCGCCGCCGCGAAGCCGACCAGCAGGGCGATCAGCGAGCGCAGGGCCAGGCGGGGTGCCCGCTGCACGATCGACGTGGAGATGCCGGCCAGCGGGCCGAACTCCGGGCCCACCGCCATCGCGCCCACGATGAGGACCGCGTTGTCGAGGACCACACCGCAGGCCGCGATCATCGTGGCCAGGGTGATGAACGCGACGTAGGTGACCGAGAGCGTCGACTCCTCGTGGCTGGCGTCGGTGAGGTGCTCCCACAGGACCGCGTCCGCACCCTCGCCCGGCGCCTCCTTCTCGGCCTTGTCGGCGCGCAGGGAGAGCGACAGGTCGATGTTCTCCACGGCGATCGAGCCGGTCTTGTCCAGGCCCAACTCCTGCAGGCCGGTGAGGAGTTCGTCCCCAGCCTCGCGTGCCACGTCGCACAGGACGACGTCGCCGGCCGGGTTGCGGGCGGCCCCCGGCAGGACGACGAGGTGCGTGGTGCCGACGGTGTTCTCGATCAGCCGGACGGCGGAGCCGGTGCTGTCCGACGGGGTGATCAGGCGCAGGTGAAGCATGGGGGCAGGGTATCCGTCAGAGTTTGCGCAGACTCAGGCGTCGTACCTTGTGGTCCTGGCCCTTGCGGACCACGAGGGTGGCGCGGCCGCGGGTCGGGGCGATGTTCTCGACCAGGTTGGGCTTGTTGATGGTGCGCCAGAGGCCGCGGGCGTAGTCGACGGCCTCCTCCTCGGAGACCTGGGTGTACTTCCTGAAGTACGAGTCGGGGTCCTGGAAGGCCGTGTGACGCAGCTTCCGGAACCGGTTGAGGTACCAGCGCTCGATGTCCTCGGCGCTCGCGTCGACGTACACGCTGAAGTCGAAGTAGTCGGCGAGGCCGACGCGGGTGCGCCCGTCCTTGCCGGGGAGCGCGGGCTGCAGGACGTTCAGGCCCTCGACGATGAGGATGTCCGGGCGGCGGACGGTCAGCTTGCGGTCCGGCACGATGTCGTAGATCAGGTGGGAGTAGACGGGGGCCGTGACCTCGCCCTTGCCCGCCTTGATGTCGGCCACGAAGCGGGTCAGGGCGCGCCGGTCGTAGGACTCCGGGAAGCCTTTGCGGGACATCAGGCCGCGGGCTTCGAGTTCCCTGGTCGGGAGCAGGAAGCCGTCCGTGGTGACCAGTTCCACGCGGGGGTGCTCCGGCCAGCGGGAGAGCAGGGCCTGCAGGAGGCGCGCGACCGTCGACTTGCCCACCGCCACCGACCCCGCGACGCCTATCACGAACGGGGTGCCGGACTGCGAGCCCTGTTCGCCCAGGAACGTGTTGAGCGCGCCGCGCAGACCGTCCGTCGCGCCGACGTAGAGGTTGAGCAGACGGGACAGCGGGAGGTAGATGTCGCGGACCTCGTCGAGGTCGATGACGTCGCCCAGGCCGCGCAGCTTCTCGACCTCCTCGGCCGTCAGCGGCAGCGGGGTCTTCTCGCGCAGCGCGCTCCACTCGCTTCGAGTGAGGTCGAGGTAGGGAGTCGCCTCCGGCCTGTGCCGGTGGGCGCTCCGGGGCATCGGAGAGACCGGGGAGATCACACTCCATTGTTAACGGAGTTTGAACGGCCCGGCAGGTGGGGTCCGTCACGCCTGTCGGTCCGGCCGATAAAGAGATGGGCGAGCCGAAGCCGGGATGACAGGGTCGAGCGGGGGGTTTCGACGGGCCGGCCAGAGGGTGCCGCGGTGTTCGTCGCCGGTCGGCGGTTTCTCAGCCCCCGGCAAGGCGTGGGAATTTCCGAAATCGGGCACGTGGAGCCACTTTCGGGGGGCCGTTTCGCCGTACGCTGCCGCCCATGTGCGGAATCGTGGGATACGTGGGGTCTCAGTCGGCGCTCGACGTCGTCATGGCCGGACTGAAGCGGCTGGAGTACCGGGGCTATGACTCGGCGGGCGTCGCCGTGCCGGCCGACGGGGGGCTCGCCGCGGCGAAGAAGGCGGGCAAACTCGTCAATCTGGAGAAGGAGCTGACGGAACGGCCGCTGCCGGCCGGGACGACGGGCATCGGGCACACCCGGTGGGCCACGCACGGCGCGCCGACGGACGCCAACGCCCATCCTCATCTCGACAACGCCGGCCGGGTCGCCGTCGTGCACAACGGGATCATCGAGAACTTCGCCTCGCTGCGGGCCGAACTGGCCGAGCGCGGCCACGACCTGGTGTCCGAGACCGACACCGAGGTGGTGGCGCACCTGCTCGCCGAGGAGTTCTCGGTCACCGCCGATCTCGCCGAGGCCATGCGACTGGTGTGCCGACGGCTGGAAGGCGCGTTCACGCTGGTCGCGGTGCACGCCGACGAGCCGGACGTGGTGGTCGGCGCGCGCCGCAACTCCCCGCTGGTGGTGGGCGTCGGGGAGGGCGAGGCGTTCCTCGCCTCGGACGTCGCCGCGTTCATCGCCCATACGCGCTCGGCGATCGAGCTGGGGCAGGACCAGGTCGTCGAACTGCGCCGGGACGGCGTGACGGTCACCGGCTTCGACGGAACCGCCGCCGACGTGCGCGCCTACCACGTCGACTGGGACGCGTCGGCCGCCGAGAAGGGCGGCTACGACTACTTCATGCTCAAGGAGATCGCCGAGCAGCCCAAGGCCGCCGCCGACACGCTGCTGGGCCGCGTCGACGGCTCGGGGGCGCTGACCCTCGACGAGGTGCGGATCCCGGCAGCCGAACTGCGGGAGGTGGACAAGGTCGTCATCGTCGCGTGCGGCACGGCCTTCCACGCGGGCCTCATCGCCAAGTACGCCATCGAGCACTGGACGCGCATCCCCTGCGAGGTGGAGCTGGCGAGCGAGTTCCGCTACCGGGACCCCATCCTGGGCGCACGGTCGCTCGTCATCGCCATCTCGCAGTCCGGCGAGACGATGGACACCCTGATGGCGTTGCGGCACGCCCGCGAGCAGGGCTCCAAGGTGCTCGCCATCTGCAACACCAACGGATCGACGATCCCCCGTGAGTCGGACGCCGTGCTCTACACGCACGCCGGGCCCGAGGTGGCCGTCGCCTCCACCAAGGCGTTCCTGACGCAGCTGGTGGCGTGCTACCTGGTCGCCCTCTATCTGGCGCAGGTGCGCGGCGCCAAGTGGGCAGACGAGATCCGGGCGGTCGTGCGGGACCTCGCGCGGATGCCCGGCGAGGTCGAGCGGGTGCTGGAGACCATGGAGCCGGTGCGGGAGCTGGCCCGCTCGCTCGCCGGGAAGGACACGGTGCTGTTCCTCGGGCGGCACGTGGGCTACCCCGTCGCGCTGGAGGGAGCGCTCAAGCTGAAGGAGCTCGCCTACATGCACGCGGAGGGGTTCGCGGCAGGGGAGCTGAAGCACGGGCCCATCGCCCTCATCGAGGAGGACCTGCCGGTCGTGGTGGTGGTGCCCTCGCCGCGCGGGCGGTCCGTGCTGCACGACAAGATCGTGTCCAACATCCAGGAGATCCGGGCGCGGGGGGCGCGGACCATCGTGATCGCGGAGGAGGGGGACGAGGCGGTGGTGCCGTACGCCGACCATGTCGTGCGCATTCCCGTCACGCCGGTGCTGCTGCAGCCGCTGGTCGCGACGGTGCCGTTGCAGGTGTTCGCGTGCGAGCTGGCCACCGCGCGCGGCAACGAGGTCGATCAGCCGCGCAACCTGGCGAAGTCCGTGACGGTGGAGTGAACCGTGTGGAGCGGCCCGTGTGGAGTGAACCGTGTGGAGCGGCCCGTGTGGAGCGGCGGCCCGTCTGCCGGGCCGCTCCTGGATCGCCCGCGGCTGGTCCAGGAGCGGCCCGGGGCGGGCGTGTCAGCTCCGCCTGCGCGCCCTGCGGGCCGCGAACACCTTCCAGGTCGCGAAGACGAGCGGAAGCTCCATGATCCAGACGCCCACGACGGCGTCCCACTCGGGGTCGGCGGCCGAGGCCTCGTCACCCGTGATGACCGCGCACAGCAGGCCCCAGACCGCCGCGAGCAGGCCCACGAGCCACAGCGCGGTGGTCCAGCCCCAGGTGGAGCGGCCGCCGCCGGCCGGCGGGGCGGGGGTCCGCTCGCGCGGCTGGGGAACGGCCTCGGGCTCGCGGGCCGGCATCGGCACGGTCGCCTGCGGGGGCACCGCGGCGTCGAGCGCCGCGATGCGGTCCGGCGTCACGCCCCGGTACAAGGTCGGCTCGACGGTCACCGAGAAGCCGTCGTGGCCGGTGAGGGAGCGGGCGCCGTCGGGCCGGGCGGTCATCGCCGCACAGGCGTCGTAGCGGACCGTGATCGGGCCCCTCGGGGTCAGCAGGCTCACGCCCTCGGCGCCGATCACCAGGGTGACGTCCTCGTCCTCCAGGGACTGGTGACGGGTGCCGGTGACGGCGGCGGTCGAGCGCTGCGGGGCGAGCGTCAGGCCCGCCCAGTCGACGCCTCGGCCGGGTACCTGGAGGAGCGCGTCCCGCCACGCCTCCCGGGCGACCTCGCGCAGGTCCTGGACGGTCACCGCGTTGAGCTCCGCCTTGTGCTGCTCGGGGCTGAGGATGCGGTGCCCGAGCAGCAGGCTCAGCGCGTACGAGGGCAGGGTGGCGGCGCCCAGGTCGGGGTTGTCGTACACCTTGAGGAGCTTGCCGCGCACCGAGTCCAGCTCGGCCTGTTCGATGCGGCCCGCGCGCAGCCGGGCGAGGACGTCGACGAAGCCGCCGACGACCGCGTCCTGCTTCTTGGGGAGGGCGTCGGCGTAGGCCGTGAGGGTGGCGAAGTCGGCGTCGCGCGGGCTGTAGTCGGCCTCCGCGGAGTAGGAGTAGCCGCCCTCCTGGCGCAGGTCCTGGAAGAGGGCCCGGCCGAGCACGTCCGCGAAGACGGCGGCCGCGGTGGAGCGGCGCAGCACCGAGGTGAGGACGACATGGCCGTCGTCGCCGCTGATGTACGCGGGGGTGGTGGGCAGGGCGCTGGTCGCGACCGGCGCGGGGAAGCGGGAGCCCGCGGGCAGGGTGAGGTCCAGGCCGTCGGGGATGTGGTCGCTGGTGATCCACAGCACCGCGTTGTCCCTGGTGAAGCGGGTCTCGGCCCAGTGCCGGACCTGGTCGGGCGTGAGGCCCCAGGTGCCGAGCTCGGTGTAGCTGGACAGGCCGTAGCCCTGGGCGCCGTACCGCCACAGCGGCATCTGCTGCCGGGCGCCGCCGCGGCCGGCCGCCTCCGTGCGCAGGATCTCCTTCTCGGTCTCCAGCCGCTGCATCGGCAGGTCCCGCAGGCCGGCGCACACGCTGTTGAGGTACTCGACGACCTCCGCCTCGCTGCCGGTGACGTGGAAGAGGGTGTACGCGTTCGCCGTCGCACCGTTGTAGTGCAGGTCGGACAGGCCGAGGCGGTGCAGGGCGAGGTGCTCGACGAGGTGCGTGACGCCGGCGGTGGCCAGCGTCTCGTCGGCGCGGCCCACCCGGAAGAAGAGACCGGCGGTGATCTCGTTGCCGGAGGAGGGCGCGTAGAGGGCGGGAATGCCGTCGACGCTGGTGTGCGAGACCAGGCCGTCCAGGGCGGCGAGGCCGTCGGGCCCGTCGGAGCCGTGGACGGGGTCGTGCTGGTGCAGGTCCGTGGTCATCGGACGCCTCCTCGGGTGTCCAGCGCGGCCTTGCGGCACTTGAGGAACGACGACGTCTTGTCGGGCAGGTAATACCAGGGGGACTCCGACGCGCGGTCGCCGAGGAACGCGAAGTGCGGGGCCGCGTCCGCCCAGTGGTTGCCGAGCGAGAAGGCGAACGCGAAGGCGTTGTGCGCGCCGATCGAGTTCCAGTCGGGCCGGTGGGCGGGGTGCAGCACGGACACCTGGGCGGCGTACCGCAGGTCGTCACGGACCGACGGAGTGCGCATGTAGGCGGCGTCCTCGCCGCTGTCCAGGTCCAGCCAGCGCTCGATGTGCGCGAGAGCGACCAGGGCGGCGGAGTTCGAACCGTCGGGGGCGGCGGTCGCGCACTCGCGCGCGAACCCGTGCGCCGCCTCCCAGGAGCCGCCCCACTTCGGGCACACCTGCTGCAGCAGCTGCGTCTGGGCCCGGTAGTGGTGCGGATGGCGGGCGGACAGCCGGTCGTAGCGGCGGCGCGCCTCGGCCTGCCCCAGCTGCAGGCCGCGCGCGGTCATCAGCCGGGCGGTCCACGCGGGCGCGTGGTCGGGATGCTCGGCGCAGACCTCGATCAGCAGCTGCTCGGCCCGCCGCAGCCAGTCGTGGAACTGGGCGAACTGGTCCTGCGAGACGTGCTGGGCGCGGGCGCCGCTGCGGATGTCCCAGCCGATGTAGACGTACCGCTCGGCGAGCAGCGCGCGCGGCAGCGGATCGCCGGGGTCTTCGGCGACCGCCCGCTCCAGAAGGTTCTCGACGCCGGCGATGTCGGCGAGGAGGCTGGAGGCCGAGGCGAGCTCGTCGACCGAGGCGAGCCCCGCGAAGAACGCCCGCACGGCCGGCCAGTCCCCGGCCTGCGCGGCGGTGCGCAGCGGGATCAGCTCGGGTGTGTTGTCGTACGGGTCGAAGGTCGGCCCCGAAGAACTCGGCGGTCCGCCGCTGGTCGTGCCGTTGATGGTGCTGGTCATGCCTCCGCCCCCTGGCGTCGCTGTCCGCGGCGCGCGGGCTGGCCCCCCAGGGCGCGCGGCGGTGAACGTCTGCTTCGACTTGACGTGATCAAGTCGCCGCAGGCTAGCAGCAGGCGCTGACAACGCGGCCTTAGGGTGCTCGGCATGAGCATCATCGGGGTCGGTATCGACGTGGCCGAGATCGAGCGGTTCGCGGCGTCGCTGGAACGGACGCCGGGGCTCGCCCGACGCCTCTTCCTGGAGAGCGAGTTGCTGCTGCCCGGCGGCGGCCGCAGGGGAGCCGCCTCGCTGGCGGCGCGGTTCGCCGCGAAGGAGGCGCTCGCCAAGGCGCTGGGAGCCCCGCCCGGGCTGCTGTGGACCGACGCGGAGGTGTACGTCGAGGAGAGCGGGCGGCCCCGGCTGCGGGTGCGCGGGAGCGTCGCCGCGCGCGCGGCCGAACTGGGCGTCACGGGATGGCATGTGTCGCTGAGTCATGACGCGGGCGTGGCCTCGGCCGTGGTGGTGGCCGAGGGCTGAGCCGAGCGCGTGCGGCGGTGGCACGGACCGGGGCAGACTCGACGTATGCGTACTGCCTACTGTGTCGAGACCGTCCGTCGCGCCGAACGGGAACTGATGGCCCGGCTCCCGGAGGGGGCCCTGATGCAGCGGGCCGCCGCCGGGCTCGCCGCCGCCTGCGCCGACCTGCTGGGGCGGGTGTACGGGCGACGGGTCGTGTTGCTGGTCGGCAGCGGGGACAACGGAGGCGACGCCCTGTACGCCGGCGCCCGGCTCGCGCGGCGCGGTGCGGGCGTCGCCGCGGTGCTCCTGGCGCCGGGGCGCGCGCACGAGGGCGGGCTGGCGGCGCTGCTCCGCGCCGGGGGACGCACGGTGGCGTCCGGCGGGGCCGAGGAGGCCGTCCGGCGGGCGGACCTCGTGCTCGACGGGATCGTCGGGATCGGCGGCAAGGGCGGGCTGCGGCCCGAGGCGGCCGCGCTGGCCGAGCTCGTCGCCGGGTCCCGGGCCGCCGTCGTCGCCGTCGACCTGCCCAGCGGCGTCGACGCCGACACCGGGGAGGTGCCCGGCAGCGCGATCCGCGCCGACCTGACGGTCACCTTCGGCGCCCACAAACCGGCTCTGCTGGTCGACCCCGCCCGGGAGTACGCGGGGTCGGTGCGGCTCGTCGACATCGGGCTCGGGGCCGTGCTGCCCGCCGACCCTGAACTGGAGGCCCTGCAGCACGCCGACGTGGCCGCCCTGCTGCCGACGCCGGGCGGCGAGAGCGACAAGTACCGGCGGGGCGTCGTCGGGATCGCCGCCGGGTCCGCCCGTTATCCGGGGGCGGCCGTGCTGGCCGTGGCGGGGGCGCTGCGCGGCGGGGCGGGGGCCGTGCGGTACGTCGGTCCGGCCGGGGACGCGGTCCTGGCGCGGTTCCCCGAGACGCTCGTGTCCGACCGCGGGCCCGAGCAGGCCGGGCGGGTGCAGGCGTGGGTCGTCGGTCCGGGGGCCGGGGACGACGCGGGGACGGTGGCGCAGGTGCTGGCCGCCGAGGTGCCGGTGCTCGTCGACGCCGACGGGCTGCGGCTCGCGGACGCCGCCGCGGTGCGCGGCCGTACCGCGCCGACGCTGATGACGCCGCACGCCGGGGAGGCGGCCGCGTTGCTGGGGGTGACGCGCGAGGAGGTGGAGCGGGCCCGGCTGGCCGCGGCGCGCGAGCTGGCGGCGCGGTACGGAGCGACCGTGCTGCTGAAGGGCTCGACGACGCTGGTCGCGGACGCGGGGGGCGCGGGCGCGGTGCGGGTGAACGCCACGGGGACGGCCTGGCTGGCCACGGCCGGCAGCGGGGACGTCCTGTCCGGCCTCGCGGGATCGCTGCTGGCGTCCGGACTGAGCGCACGGGACGCGGGAAGCGCGGGGGCGTATCTGCACGGCCTGGCCGGTCGCTTCGCGGCCCACGGGGCGCCGGTGGGCGCCCACGACGTGGCGGAGACGATCCGCGAGGCCTGGCGGGATGTGCGGGAGGTACGGGACCCGTGGGGCCGATGAGGGTCGGTGTTCCGGCACGCGGGATCCGCGGGGCCGATGAGGGGGAGGTACGGGATCCGCGGGGCCGATGAGGGCCGGGCTTCCGGCACGGCCTTCCGCACCTCCTGATTGCGCGTCCGACGACCGGGACGATCGGGCTCCTCCGCGGCGCGACCGCTTCCTGCGACCGGGGCCGGGTCCGGGCCGGGTTCGGAGGCGGGGTCCGTGTCGGGTCCGGGGCCGGGTCCGGGTTCGATTCGGAGGCCGGGTCCGCGTTCGGGGCCGGGTTCGGAGGCCGGGGCCGGGTTCGGAGGCCGGGGCCGGGTTCGGAGTGGGGGCCGGGTCCGGGGCCGGGTCCGGGGCCGCCGTAAGGGTGACCCCGCCGCGCGCCGGTCCCGGCCCTCGGCGCGGTCGCGTTTGGCTGATCGGATGATGAGAACACGAGTCGCAGCCGCCCTCCTGGCCGCCGCGTCCCTGCTGCCCCTGGCGGGCGCCGCCCGTGCCGCCCCCGCGCCGCCCGACTCCGAGACCCGGCTCGTGCCCGGTGTGCCGCCGGGGATGTACCGGCCCTGGCAGATCGACACCCCTGACCAGGTGCTCGCGCCCACGGTGTACGAGCCGACCGCCGCCGAGGACGCCGTCGAACCCCCCGACGCCGCCCCGGGGACGTACGCGCTGGTCGAGTACGTGCCGCTGGCGGAGATCGCGACCCGCACGGCCTGCACCGGGCGCACCGGGCCGTATCAGCGGGCGGTCGAGCGATGGCTCGGACGGACGGCGGACGGCAAGCAGTCGGCCGCCGACTGCAAGGCGATCCGCGCCTTCCAGCTCAGTCAGGGGATCACCCCCGCGATCGGCTTCGCGGGGCCCGTCACCTGGGCGCGGATGCAGCTCGTCGCCGCGCGTGGGAACCCCAACGCGGCGAAGAAGTGCCCGGTGCGCTCGTACCGGGTCGCGTGCGTCGACCTCGACCGCCAGCTCACCTGGGTGCAGAAGGGGACGAAGGTCGTCTTCGGGCCCGTGTCCATGCGCAGCGGCCGGGTCGCCCACCCCACCCGCAAGGGGTGGCACACCATTTACTGGCGGCACAAGAACCATGTGTCCACCCTGTACGGCACCCCCATGCCCTACGCCCAGTTCTTCGACGGCGGGGAGGCCTTCCACGCCGTGTACGGAACCATCCACACCACCATCGGCTCCATGGGCTGCGTCAACCTCACCCTCGGCGACGCCCGCACTCTGTGGGGCGTGCTGAAGAAGGGCGACCGGGTCTACGTGTGGGGGCGGCGGCCCGGTACCTGAGGGGCGGTCCGGGCGCTCTGAGACACTGGGCGCGATGAGTGAGACTGCCGACCCGCCCGCCGCCCCGTCGCGTGCCCGTGCCGAGATCGACCTGGCCGCGCTGCGGGCCAACGTGCGCACCCTGCGCGCCAAGGCGCCGGGAGCGGCGTTCATGGCCGTGGTGAAGGCCGACGGTTACGGACACGGGGCCCTGCCGTGCGCCCGCGCGGCCGTCGAGGCCGGCGCCACCTGGGTGGGCGCCGCCACCCCCGAGGAGGCGCTGGCGCTGCGCGCGGACGGCGCCCTGCCGTCCGACGTCAGGGTCATGTGCTGGCTGTGGACGCCGGGCGGCCCATGGCGGGAAGCCGTCGAGGCCGACGTCGACGTGTCCGTGAGCGGGCTGTGGGCCCTGCGCGAGGTCGAACAGGCGGCCCGCGCCGCCGGCCGGCCGGCCCGCGTGCAGCTCAAGGCCGACACCGGACTCGGACGCAACGGATGCCAGCCCGCCGACTGGCCCGAGCTCGTCGCACAGGCGCTGCGCGCCGAACGCGAGGGGCTGCTCCGGATCACCGGCCTGTGGTCGCACCTCGCCTGCGCCGACGAGCCCGGGCACCCTTCCGTCGCCCTCCAGCTCGGCCGTTTCCACGAGATGACGGCCCACGCCGAGGAAGCGGGCGTACGGCCCGAGGTGCGGCACATCGCCAACTCCCCGGCCACGCTCACCGTCCCGGAGACCCACCTCGACCTCGTCCGCCCGGGCATCGCGATGTACGGCCTCTCGCCCGCCCCCGAGCTGGGCTCCTCCGCCGACCTCGGGCTGCGCCCGGTGATGACCCTCGCGGCCCCCCTGGCCCTGGTCAAGCAGGTCCCGGGCGGCCACGGCGTGAGCTACGGCCACCACTACGTCACCCCGGGAGAGACGACGCTGGGGCTGGTCCCCCTCGGGTACGCCGACGGCGTGCCGCGGCACGCCTCCGGGACCGGCCCGGTGCTGGTCGGCGGCAAGTGGCGGACGGCCGCCGGACGCATCGCCATGGACCAGTTCGTCGTCGACCTCGGCGGCGACGACCCCGGGCCCGGAGCCGAGGCGGTCCTCTTCGGCCCCGGCGACCGCGGCGAGCCCACCGCGCAGGACTGGGCGCAGGCGGCCGGAACCATCGGATACGAGATCGTCACGCGCATCGGAGTGCGGGTTCCCCGCGTCTATGTGAATGAATGACGCGTTCGGCGCCCGTGTCAGGTGAATGCGCAACGAGACGGGTAACCGGCAGTCAGGTGACGGACATCGGCCGAAGAGGGAGCGGTACGTGAGCGAGAGCAGCGCGGAGGTGGTGGCGAGCGGCGCGGAGGCGATGGCGAGCGCCGCCACGGCGGTCGTCGCCGCCTCCGCCACGGGGGCGGCCGGAAGCTGGCGCCGGGCGACCGGCGTCGCCGGCGCCGCGATAGGCGTGATCGCCGCGGGCGCCGCCGCCGGGGTCGCCCTGGAGCGGATGACGGTCGGGCGCGGCATGCGGGCGAAGGCCCGGCTCGCCCTGGACTCGGCGGGGCCCTACGGCGGCCTGCGGGGCGCCCCGGGCAGGGCGTACGCCGACGACGGCACCGAGCTCTACTACGAGGTCGACGAGGCCGAGCCGCAGGGCGGTCCGGCGAACCGGCGGCGCAGGCTGTTCGGGCGCAAGGCGCCGCTCCCCGTCACCGTGGTCTTCAGCCACGGCTACTGCCTCAACCAGGACTCCTGGCACTTCCAGCGGGCGGCCCTTCGGGGGGTCGTGCGGACCGTGCACTGGGACCAGCGCAGCCACGGCCGTTCGGGACGCGGCGCCGCCCAGACCCGGGACGGCGCCCCGGTCACCATCGACCAGCTGGGGCGCGATCTGAAGGCGGTCCTCGACGCGGCCGTGCCGGAGGGGTTGATCGTGCTGGTCGGGCACTCCATGGGCGGGATGACGGTGATGGCCCTGGCCGCGCTGTACCCCGAACTGATACGGGACCGCGTGGTGGCCACCGCCTTCGTCGGCACCTCGTCCGGGCGGCTCGGCGAGGTCAACTTCGGGCTTCCGGTCGCGGGCGTGAACGCCGTGCGGCGGGTGCTGCCGGGCGTGCTGAAGGCCCTCGGGCAGCAGGCGGCCCTGGTGGAGAAGGGGCGGCGGGCCACCGCCGATCTGTTCGCCGGGATCATCAAGCGGTACTCGTTCGCGTCGCGGGACGTGGATCCGGCCGTGGCGAGGTTCGCCGAGCGGATGATCGAGGGCACGCCGATCGACGTGGTCGCCGAGTTCTACCCGGCGTTCACCGACCACGACAAGACCGACGCGCTGGCCTGCTTCACGGACCTGCCGGTGCTGGTGCTGGCCGGGATCGGGGACCTGGTCACGCCGAGCGAGCACAGCGAGGCCATCGCCGACCTGCTGCCGGACGCCGAGCTGGTGCTCGTGCCGGACGCCGGGCACCTGGTGATGCTGGAACACCCCGAAGTCGTCACCGACCGGCTCGCCGACCTGCTCACCCGTGCGGGCGCCGTGCCGGCAGGAGCTACCGTGAACGGTTATGGAAGCACCAGCAGCACCGCACAGCCCCGCTGAGTCCGGGGCCGCGGAGAACCGCGTGGACATCGTCGTCGACTCCCCCGAGGCGATGGGGGACATGGGCCGTCGTCTGGCCGGGCTGTTGCGCGCCGGCGATCTCGTGATGCTCAGCGGAGAACTCGGAGCGGGCAAGACGACGCTCACCCGCGGACTCGGCGAGGGGCTCGGGGTCCGGGGCGCGGTCACCTCGCCGACCTTCGTGATCGCCCGGGTGCACCCCTCGCTCGCCGGGGGGCCGCCGCTCGTCCACGTCGACGCGTACCGCCTGGGCGGCGGACTCGACGAGATGGAGGACCTCGACCTCGACGTCTCGCTGCCCGACTCGGTGATCGTCGTGGAGTGGGGCGAGGGCAAGGTCGAGGAGCTGACCGACGACCGGCTGCACATCCGCATCCACCGCGCCGTCGGTGACACCTCCGACGAGGTGCGCCAGGTGACGGTGACGGGCCTGGGGGAGCGGTGGGCCGCGGCGGACCTCGGCGCGCTTTCGGCCTGACGCCCGCCCTGACGCCTGCCTGACGTTCCCGCCCGCCGTCCTGAACGCCGTCGGCCGGAGCCCCGGCCGGCGAGTCGTGAATATTCCGACAGGACGTCGGCAAGATGTTGCGTCCGGCGTCTTCTCCGTGGTCACATGGTATCGACTTCGTAGTTAGGTGTACCTAACCACATCCGCCCCCGAACCGCAGGAGGCGTTCATGCCGGTCCCCGAGCCCACGCCCCGGCCTTCGCGGCCGTCCCCGCTCGCCGGTGTGTCGATGCGCGACCTGCTGGCCTCCTGCGCGGCCGCGGAAGCCGTGTCGACGCCGCCGCGACTGCCCGACCCGGCGCTCGCGAGAACCCCGCCCCACCCGCACCGCACGGCCGCCTGAGGCCCGCGCAGGGCCCCGAGGGCCACTCCTGCGGACGACTTCCGCGGACGGCCGGGGCGGAGCGCCCTACGGGATCACGACGATCCCCCGGCCGATCGTCGCGAACGTCCACATCGCGGCGCCGTCCGCCACGGTCTCCCGGATGCCGCCGGTCCGCACCGTCGGGTCGGGCTCCGGCATCGAGCCGTCCAGCGCCGCGCTGAAGCCGATCGTCGCCCCCTGCACTGCGGTGAAGCGGACGACGTGCTCGATGGGGGTGCCGTCGGTGCCGGTGACCGCGCCCGACCGGGACGTGACGACGTAGCTGCCCGGAAGCGGGTCCACGCTCCCGGGGGCGACCTTGAACGTCCGGGTGACCACGTCGTCCGGTCCGACCAGCCAGACCCGGTCGTCGTCCAGCGAGTACACGACCCGCTCGCCCACGCCGGAGCCGGCCGGCAACGCGGCCGGATGCCGCCCGTCCCGGGGGGCCTTCTGCGCCGGACTCGCGCCGCGCTGCCCCCCGGCCGGGGCGGCGGGCGCGCTCGCCGAGGCCTGGAAGGCGAGGAACGCGACCGCCGCCAGGGCCGCCGCGGTGAGCCCGGCCACGAAAGTCGAGCTGGTGCTTGGCATCGCCGACCGTCCTGTCTGTCCTGTACGTCACGTTTCGCGGCGACGTTAGCAGCGATCGGGCCTTCGGCCGCCGCGGCCGTTTCCGGGGCACGGGAGCCGTAGGCTGTTCGCGTGCTCTTGCTCGCTCTGGATACCGCCACCCCCGCCGTCACCGTCGCGCTGCACGACGGCACGGACGTCGTCGCCTCCTCCGCCCAGGTGGACGCGCGCCGGCACGGTGAGCTGCTGCTGCCCGCCGTCGACCGACTGCTCGCCGGAGCCGGGCTCCGGCTCGACGCCGTCACCGGCATCGTCGTCGGCGTCGGACCCGGCCCCTACACCGGGCTGCGCGTCGGCCTGATGACCGCCGACACCTTCGGACTCGCGCTCGGCGTCCCCGTGCACGGCCTGTGCACGCTCGACGGGCTCGCCTACGCCTCCGACCTGCAAGGGCCGTTCGTCGTGGCGACGGACGCCCGCCGCAAGGAGGTCTACTGGGCCCGCTACGCCGACTCCCGCACGCGCCTCACGGGCCCGGCCGTGGACCGGCCCGCCGACATCGCCGACGAGGTGGCGGGGCTGCCCGCCGTCGGCGCGGGCGCGCTGCTGTACCCCGACGCCTTCCCGAACGCGCACGAACCCGAGCACGTCTCCGCCGCGGCGCTCGCGGGTCTCGCGGCCGAGCGGCTGGCCGCTGGCGAGGAGCTCCCGGCCCCGCGCCCGTTGTACCTGCGCCGGCCCGACGCCCAGGTGCCGAAGAACTACAAGGTGGTCACCCCCAAGTGACGGAGACCGACGACCGGCCCGGGCGGCCCGTGCTGCGCGAGATGCGCTGGTGGGACATCGAGCGCGTGCTGGAACTGGAGAAGGACCTCTTTCCCGAGGACGCCTGGTCGCGGGGCATGTTCTGGTCCGACCTGGCCCACGCCCGCGGCCCCGAGGCGACCCGGCGCTACGTCGTCGCCGTCGACCGGCGCGACGCCGGCGGGAGCGACGGCGACACCGACGGCGAGCGGATCGTCGGGTACGCCGGTCTGGCCGCCGCGGGGGACCTCGCCGACGTCCAGACCATCGCCGTCGCCCGCGACCACTGGGGCACCGGCCTCGGCGGCCGGCTGCTGACGGAACTGCTGCGCGCGGCGACCGCGTTCGAGTGCGCCGAGGTCATGCTGGAGTGCCGGATCGACAACGTCCGCGCCCAGAAGCTCTACGAGCGCTTCGGCTTCGAGGCCATCGGCTTCCGCCGCGGCTACTACCAGCCGGGGAACGTGGACGCCCTGGTGATGCGCCTGACCGACCCGACGAAATCCGTAGCCGGAACACAAGGAACCGAGACCCATGGCTGACGAACCCCTCGTTCTGGGGATCGAGACCTCCTGCGACGAGACCGGCGTCGGCGTCGTGCGCGGCACGACCCTGCTGGCCGACGCGATCGCCTCCAGCGTCGACGAGCACGCCCGCTTCGGCGGCGTCGTGCCCGAGGTGGCCTCCCGGGCCCACCTGGAGGCGATGGTCCCCACCATCGACCGGGCGCTGAAGGAAGCGGGAGTGAGCCCGAGGGACCTCGACGGCATCGCGGTCACGGCCGGCCCCGGCCTCGCCGGCGCGCTGCTGGTCGGCGTCTCGGCCGCGAAGGCGTACGCCTACGCCCTCGGCAAGCCCCTCTACGGCGTGAACCACCTCGCCTCGCACATCTGCGTCGACCAGCTGGAGCACGGCGCGCTGCCCGAGCCGACGATGGCCCTGCTGGTGTCCGGCGGCCACTCCTCGCTGCTGCTGTCCACCGACATCACCTCCGACGTCCGCCCGATGGGCGCGACCATCGACGACGCGGCGGGCGAGGCGTTCGACAAGATCGCCCGGGTGCTGAACCTGGGCTTCCCGGGCGGCCCGGTCATCGACCGCTACGCCCGCGAGGGCGACCCGACGGCCATCGCGTTCCCGCGCGGTCTCACCGGCCCGCGCGACCCGGCGTACGACTTCTCCTTCTCCGGGCTGAAGACGTCGGTGGCCCGCTGGATCGAGGCGAAGCGGGCGGCGGGCGAGGAGGTGCCGGTGCGGGACGTGGCGGCCTCCTTCCAGGAGGCGGTCGTCGACGTCCTGACCCGCAAGGCCGTTCGGGCCTGCAAGGACGAGGGCGTCGACCACCTGATGATCGGCGGCGGCGTGGCCGCGAACACCCGGCTGCGGGCCCTGGCCCAGGAGCGCTGCGAGGCGGCCGGCATCCGGCTGCGCGTGCCGCGTCCCAAGCTGTGCACGGACAACGGCGCGATGGTGGCGGCGCTCGGCGCGGAGATGGTGGCCCGGGGGCGGGCGGCGTCCGCCTGGGACCTGTCGGCGGACTCCTCGCTGCCGGTGACGGAGCCGCACGTGCCGGGCCGCCCGCACGATCACGACCATGTGCACGAGACCGCCAAGGACAACCTGTACTCATGAGGATCACGCGGTGAGCGTCGCGCTGATGTGGGAGGCCCGGGCGGTCCCCGGCCGGGGCGGGGAACTGCTGGCCTGGGCGCGGGCCCGGGAACTGACGCCACGGCCCCGGCGCCGGGAGACCTTCCGGGGCCCGCAGGACCGGGTGCTGGTGATCACCTGGTGGGACGCCGGGTACGACGACACCGGACTCCCCGAACTCCCGGAACCCGACGCCGGGTTGGTGACCCGACCGGTCCACCGGTGGCGATTCGAGCCGGTGGACGACGACGCGTGACGACGACGCGTGACGCGGCGCGTTGCGGCGGCGCCCGGCGGCGGTGACCGCCCCCCGGCCGCCGGGGCGGCGGCCACGGCGACGCCGGGCAGCCGTGCACGCGCCGCGTGATGGCCGGATGCGGGCGGTGGAGCGGAGAGGAGGGCTTTCCGGCCTGCGCGTGAACTCGCGTCCGCACCTCAGTCGCGCAGCACGTTCACCTCGCAGTGCAGCCGCCGCTCGACGCCCACCTCGCGCACCGGTCCGTCCAGCCGCACCCGGGCCACCTCCCGCACGTCCGCGCTGGACGCCCCCAACCGCAGCTCCAGCGCTCCCGGTTCGACGATCCGCCGGCCCGCACGGTCGGTGAACGCCGACAGGTCGGCGTGGAAGCGGAACGCGACCCGGGCCGACTCGCCCGCCGCCAGCTCCAGCCGGCGGTAGCCGATCAGCCGGACGTCGGGCCGGGTCACGCTCGCCACCGGGTCGTGTAGGTACAGCTGCACGACCTCCGCGCCCGCCCGGTCGCCGGTGTTGCGGACGGTGACGGCCACGTCGTACGAGCCGTCCGTCGCGATCTCCGCGTCGGGGCCGGTGAAGTCCTCCCAGACGAACGCCGTGTACGAGCGGCCGTGGCCGAAGGGGTACAGCGGGGTCGGGTCCAGGCTGCTGACCTCGCCCGCCAGGCCCAGCGGCGGCTGGAGGTAGGTCCAGGGCTGGCCGCCCGGCACGCGCGGCACGCTCACCGGGAGGCGGCCCGAGGGGTTCACCCGGCCCGACAGGACGCCCGCCACCGCCGGACCGCCCTCCTCGCCCGGGAAGAACGCCTGGACGACCGCCCCCAGCCGTCCGTGCCAGCGGCCCAGCGCGTACGGGCGGCCGGTGAGCAGGACGAGGACGACCGGAACGCCCGTCGCCACCAGGGCGTCCAGCAGCTCGCCCTGGACGCCCGGCAGGCTGAGGTCGGCCACGTCGCAGCCCTCGCCCGAGGTGCCCCGGCCGAACAGGCCGGCCCGGTCGCCGAGGACGGCCACGCACACGTCCGCCTCCGCCGCGCGCGCGACGGCCTCCGTGAAGCCGGACGGGTCCGGGTCGGAGACCCCGCACCCTTCCGTGAACGTCACCTTCGCGTCGGGGAGTTCGGCCCGCAGCGACTCCAGCAGAGTCGGGATCTCGATGCCCGTCTCCACCTCGGGGTGGTGCGGGAGGACGTGGGAGGGGAAGGAGTAGCAGCCGAGCATCGCCAGGGCGTCCGCCGCCCGCGGGCCGACGACCGCGATCCGGGTGTCGGGCGCCAGGGGCAGCAGACCGTCGGGATTGTCGAGCAGCACCACCGACTCCTCCGCGAGCCGGCGGGCCAGCACGCGGTTCGCCGCCGGGTCGAGGTCGACCGTCTCGGACGCCTCGGCCCGCCAGTCCTCGTCGAGCAGGCCCAGTTCGCACTTCTGGAGCAGGACCCGGCGGGCCGCCCGGTCCACCAAGTCCTCCCCGACCTCGCCCGCCCGGACGGCCGTGACCAGCGACGCGCCGTAGTACTGCACCGTGGGCAGCTCGACGTCGACGCCGGCCGTCAGGGCGAGGCCGGCCGTCTGCGCGCGGGTGCCGGCCACCCGGTGCAGGGTCTGCAGGAAGCCGATGCCGAAGTAGTCGGCGACGACCGTGCCGGTGAAGCCCCACTCCTCGCGCAGGAGGCGGGTCAGCAGCTCGGGGTCGGCGGAGGCCGGGACGCCGTCGCGTTCGGTGTAGGCCGCCATCACCGAGCGGGCGCCGCCCTCGCGCAGCGCCATCTCGAACGGCGGCAGGGTGACGTCGGCGAACTCGCGGGTGCCCGCGCGCACGGGGGCCAGGTTGCGGGCCCCCGCCGAGGAGGCGTATCCGGCGAAGTGCTTGAGGGTGGCGACGATCCCGGCGGACTCCAGTCCGCGGACGTAGGCCGTGCCGACCGTGCCGACCAGGTACGGGTCCTCGCCGATCGTCTCCTCGACCCGTCCCCAGCGCGGGTCGCGGACGACGTCCAGCACGGGAGCCAGACCCTGGTGGACGCCGACCGCGCGCAGGTCGCGGCCGATCGCCCGGCCCATCTCCTCCACCAGCGGCGGGTCGAAGGCCGCGCCCCAGGCCAGCGGCACCGGGTAGGCGGTGGCCCGCCAGGCGGTGAAGCCGGCCAGGCACTCCTCGTGGGCGACCGCCGGGATGCCGAAGCGGCCGGCGGCGGCGATCCGCCGCTGGGCCAGGGCCAGGGCGCGGGCGCCGAGCGCGGGGTCCACGGGGGCGGTGCCGAAGGACCGGGTCAGCTGGCCGAGCCCGCGGGTGATCAGCTCGTCGTAGTCGTCGGCCGGGCCGGCGGCCATGTCGTGCTGGTGGGGGGCGACTCCGTCGCCGTCCGTCGCGGCGCCCACCCACACGCCGTACAGCTGGGCGGTCTTCTCCTCCAGGGTCATCCGGGAGAGGAGGTCGTCGACGCGGGCGGCGGCGGGCAGGGCGGGGTCACGCCAGGGGGCGGTGGTCATGAAACTCCTGTCAGAGGCCGGTGAGCCACCAGAGGGCCAGCGAATCCGGAGATCCTGTACGAGCGTTGTGCGAATGTTTCGATCTGTATCTCGAATGTTCCGGGAACCTATGGCGTCCTACCAGGTTCGTCAAGAGGTCCCGTGGCGATACGATCGCCGCCATGACACCCTCGGAGCACGTGGAAACGCGGACAGAAGCGCGGCCGACGCAGACCGCGACCCTCGCGGAGATCGCCCGTGAGGCCGGTGTGTCGGCACCGACTGTTTCGAAGGTCCTCAACGGCCGCGCCGACGTGGCCCCCGCCACGCGCACCCGCGTCGAGGACTTGCTGCGCGCCCACGGCTACCGGCGCCGCCGGGCCGAGGCCACCCGCTCGCCGCTGATCGACCTGGTCTTCCACGAGCTGGAGAGCGCCTGGGCGATGGAGGTCATCCGGGGCGTGGAGAACGTGGCCCGGGACGCCGGCCTGAGCGTGGTGCTGAGCGAGAGCGCGGGGCGGCTCACCCCCGGCCGGACCTGGGCGGACCAGGTCGCCGCCCGCCGCCCGCACGGCGTCGTGCTGGTGCTGTCCGGGCTCGACGAGTCCCAGCGGGCGCTGCTGACCAGCCGGTCCATCCCGTTCGTGGTGATGGACCCGGCCGGCGACCCGGGCGCCGACGTGCCGTCCATCGGCGCGACCAACTGGCAGGGCGGTCTCGCCGCCACCCGGCATCTGGTCGAGCTGGGCCACCGCCGGATCGGGGCGATCAGCGGCCCGCCGCAGATGATGTGCAGCCGGGCCCGGATCGACGGCTACCGGGCCGCCCTGGAGACGGCCGGTCTGCCGGTCGACCAGGCGCTGATCAAGACCGGCGACTTCCACCACGAGACCGGCTACCGGCTCGGCCGCGAGCTTCTCGACCGCCCCGACCGGCCCACCGCGGTGTTCGCCGGCAACGACCTCCAGGCCCTGGGCTGCTACGAGGCCGCGCGTGAGCTCGGGCTGCGCATCCCGGAGGACGTCAGCGTGGTCGGCTTCGACGATCTGCCGGTGGCCCGCTGGGTGGGGCCGCCGCTGACGACCGTGCGGCAGCCGCTCACGGAGATGGCCGAGGCGGCCGCCCGGCTGGTCCTCGAACTGGCGCGGTCGACGTCGCGGGAGGCGCCGACCGCCACCCGTGTGGAGCTGGCGACCAGCCTGGTGGTGCGCACGAGCACCGGGGCGCCGCCGGCCGTGTAGGGGCCCGTCGGCCGGGCGTGGCCGGAAGCCGACGTATTGACGGGTGTGGCGCACACCCCCACACTCCTCCGAAGTCAATCGGTTGAACGACCGAAACTTTCGGAGGCACCCGCCATGAGATCCTCCAGAACCTCCCGCCCGATCACCCGGACGGCCGCCCTGCTCACCGGGGTGGCCGCCGCCGCGGCCCTGCTCGTCGCGGCCCCCGCGTCCCACGCGGCGGACGCCCCGCTGCGCGACCTCGCCGCCGCCCGCGGCAAGGTCGTCGGCACCGCGGTCACGGGCTCCAAGCTCACCGGCGCCTACGGCGAGGTCGCCGCGGCGCAGTTCTCCTCGCTGACCCCGGGCAACGCCATGAAATGGGGCTCGGTGGAGCCGTCCCGGGGCGCGTTCAACTGGGCCGAGGCCGACCAGATCGTCGCCTTCGCGCAGGCGCACGGCCAGCAGGTGCGCGGCCACACCCTGGTCTGGCACAACCAGAACCCCGGCTGGCTCACCAACGGCAGCTGGACCTCCGCCCAGCTCGGCACTCTGCTGCACAACCACATCGACACCGAGGTCGGCCGGTACAAGGGGAAGATCGCCGCCTGGGACGTCGTCAACGAGCCCTTCAACGAGGACGGCACCTACCGCTCGACCCTCTGGTACGACGGCCTCGGCGCCGACTACATCGCCAACGCCCTGACCTGGGCGCGGGCCGCCGACCCGGCCGCGAAGCTCTACGTCAACGACTACAACGTCGAGGGCGTCAACGCGAAGTCGACCGCCCTGTACAACCTCGTCAAGTCGCTGAAGGAGCGGGGAGTCCCCATCGACGGGGTCGGCCTGCAGGCGCACCTCGTCCTCGGACAGGTGCCCGCCACCCTCCAGCAGAACATCCAGCGCTTCGCCGACCTCGGCGTCGACGTGGCGATCACCGAGCTGGACATCAGGATGACGCTGCCCTCGGACAGCGCCAAGCTCGCCCGGCAGAAGGACGACTACCAGGCGGTCACCGCCGCCTGCGTCGCCGTCGCGCGCTGTGTGAACCTCACCGTCTGGGGCTTCACCGACTCCGACTCGTGGGTGGAGAGCACCTTCCCCGGAGAGGGCGCGGCGACGCCGTACGACGGCAACTACACGCCCAAACCGGCCTATCACGGCATCTCCGAGGCGCTCGGCGGCACGACCACGCCGCCGCCGACCGGCGGGTGCAAGGCGGTGTACAGCGTGGGAAGCCAGTGGAACACCGGGTTCACCGGCACTGTGACGATCTCCTGTTCGGGCGCCTCGCTGTCGTCCTGGAAGACGACCTGGACATACGGCGCCGGCCAGCAGATCACCCAGGCCTGGAACGCCGGCTGCACCCAGTCGGGGGCGGCCGTGACCTGCGTGAACGCCTCGTACAACGGGACGGTCCCGGACGGCGGTTCGGTGAGCTTCGGGTTCAACGCGAACTGGAGCGGGAGCAACCCGGCGCCGACGGTGACGCTGGGCTGAAGTCGGGGCTGAAGTCGGGGCCGAGCCGGGCGGAACCCGGGGGACGAAACAGTTCCGGGAAGGGTGTCGATCCGGCCCGCTCCCGTTCGACGCAGGGGTGAGGCCGGGAAGAAACCCGGCTCGTAGGACCTGAGGAGTCACCATGCCCCGTTACCTGTCGCTCGTGCGGATCGACGAGAACAACGTGCCCGCCGAGGGCCCCAGCCCCGAGCTGATGCAGCGCATGGGGGAGCTGATCGAGGAGATCACCAAGGCCGGCGTGATGCTGGAGACCGCCGGGCTGACCCCGACCGAGCAGGGCGCCCGGGTGCGCTACGAGGGCGGGAAGGTCTCCGTCACCGACGGCCCCTTCACCGAGTCCAAGGAGGCCGTCGGCGGCTACGCGATCATGCAGTGCAAGGACCGGGCAGAGGCCGTCGAGTGGGCGAAGCGGTTCGTGAAGGTCCACGAGGACTTCTGGACGGTGACCTGCGAGGTGCGGGAGATCGCGGAGGGCTGAGCCTTCCTTGGCCCCGGCGCGCCGCGGGTGTTCGATGGGGGGTTGTGGAACGACAGCCCCCCTCGAACCCCCCGCCCCTCCCGGACCCCCCGCCCCCCTCGGACCCCCCGCCCGCCGTGGACGGACATCACCGTGCGGCCCCGGACGGCCGGCCGGTCCCGGATCCCCGTGTCGCCATCGAGACCGTCTTCCGGCTGGAGTACCCCCGGGTCGTCGCGGTCGTCGCCCGTGTCGTGCGCGACGTCGGCATCGCGGAGGAGCTGGCGCAGGACGCGCTGGTGGCGGCGCTGGAGCAGTGGCCGCGCGACGGCGTGCCGGACAGTCCCGGCGCCTGGCTCACGGCCGCCGCCCGGCACCGGGCCGTCGACCTGGTCCGCCGCCGCGAGAACTACGCCCGGAAACTGCGGGAGATGGGCCGCGACCAGCCGACGACGACCGCGCCGCCCGAGGAGCCCGCCGACGCCGACGACATCGACGACGACCTGCTCAGGCTCGTCTTCACCGCCTGCCATCCGGTGCTGTCGGCCGAGGCCCGCACCGCCCTCACCCTGCGCCTGCTCGGCGGCCTGACCACACCCGAGATCGCCCGCGCCTTCCTGGTCCCCGAACCGACGGTCGCCCAGCGCATCGTCCGCGCGAAGAAGACGCTGGCCACCAGGAACGTCGCTTTCGAGGTGCCGTACGGGCCCGACCGTGAGGCCCGGCTGGGCTCGGTCCTGGACGTGATCTACCTGATCTTCAACGAGGGGTACGCGGCCACCGCCGGCGACGACTGGCTGCGTCCCGCGCTGTGCGAGGACGCGCTGCGGCTGGCCCGGCAGCTGGCCGCCCTGATGCCGAACGAGTCCGAGGTCCACGCGCTGGCCGCGCTCCTGGAGTTCCAGGCGTCCCGCACCCCCGCCCGCACCGCCGCCGACGGCACGCCCGTCCTGCTGAGGGACCAGGACCGCCGCCGCTGGGACCGGAGGCTCGTGGCCCGGGGCATCGCCGCCCTGGACCGGGCCGGCGCAACGGCCGCCGCGGCCCCCGGCCCCTACGCCCTCCAGGCCGCCGTGGCCGCCTGCCACGCGCACGCGCCGGACTACGAGGACACCGACTGGGCGGCCATCGCCACCCTGTACGGGCTGCTGGCCGCCCGCGCCCCCTCCCCGGTCGTGGAACTCAACCGCGCCGTGGCCGTGTCGATGACCGAGGGCCCCGGACCCGCGCTGGAGATCGTCGACGGCCTCACCGACGAGCCCTCGCTGCGCGCGTACCACCTGCTGCCCAGCGTCCGCGGCGATCTGCTGCTGCGCCTGGGCCGGCCGGCGCAGGCCAGGGCCGAGTTCGAGCGGGCGGCCGGGCTGACGGGCAACGCGCGCGAGCGGGAGCTGCTGCGGGCCCGAGCGGCGGACTGCGGAGGATGAGCGGGAACTCGCGATCCTTGTCCGTTCGCCCGTGCCCCGGTTCTTCCCTGGCGTCGCTCAGGACGCTCCACCGGCAGGGGCGGCCGGTGCGGCGGGGGCGCCGAGGAGCATCGTCGGCGCCCCCGCCACCCGGGTCAGGAAGACGGTCGCCGAGTGCGGCCCGCGGTCCTTGGGGAGCGCCTTCCTGCGCAGTTCCTCCGGCTCCACCGCCGACCCCCGCTTCTTCACGGTCAGGATCCCGACCCCGCGTTCGCGCAACAGGGCCTTCAACTTCTTGACGTTGAAGGGCAGTTCGTCGGTGATCTCGTAGGCGGTGGCGTACGGGGACGGCCGCAGGGCGTCTGCGGTGACGTAGGCGATGGTCTCGTCGATCAGCCCGCCGTCGACCTGCCGGGCCACGTCGGCGACCAGATGGGCCCGCACGACCGCGCCGTCGGGCTCGTACAGGTACCGTCCGACCGGCCGCACGCGCGGATCGGGCAGACCGACGCCGAGCAGCGTCCGCGGTCCCGGCAGGAGGGTCGCCCGGACGGCGCCCGGCTCGCCGGTCCCGAACCACAGCACCGCCTCCTTCACGTCTCCGCCGTCCGAGATCCACTCGGCCTCGGCCTCGGCCGGGATCGCCTCGTGCGGCACGCCGGGCGCGATCTTCAGGGCGGCGCGGGGCGCGGCGAGCGCGGCGCCGACCGCCCAGGACAGCGGCGGCGAGTAGCCCTCGGGGTCGAAGACGCGTCCGCGTCCGCCCCGGCGCGCCGGATCGACGAACACGGCGTCGTAGCCGCCGGTGTCCACCTCGGTGACGTCCGCCTCGCGCACCTCGATCAGCTCGCTCAGCCCCAGCGCGTCGGCGTTCGCGCGCGCCGCCGCCGCGGTGACCGGGTCCCGGTCCACGGCCAGCACCCGGATCCCGGCGCGGGCGAGCGCGATCGCGTCGCCGCCGATCCCGCAGCACAGGTCGGCGACGGAGGTCACGCCGAGCGCCCTCATCCGCCCGGCCCGGTATCCGGCGACGCTCGCCCGGGTCGACTGCTCCACGCCGTCGGGCGTGAAGAACATCCGGTCCGCGTCCCCGGCGCCGAACTTCACCGCCGCCCGTTGCCGCAGCCTGGCCTGGCCGATGGCCGCCGACACCAGGTCGGCGGGGTGCTCGCGGCGCAGCCGGGTGGCGACGGCGAGTTCGTCGGCGGGGGCGGTGCCGCGCACCGCGTCGAGGAGGGCGCGGCCCTCGGCCGTGAGCAGCGGAGCAAGGACGTTCACCCCCTCATTGTCGGCCAGCGGCCCGCCGCGCCCGTCAGGGGGCTCCGCCGGCCGGGCGGGAGCCGTCGGCGGTCCGTGTGGGCCAGTCGGTGGATGGTGTGCGTCCGGCGGCGGTGTCGGTCCGGCTTCCGGGACGGTGACTGCGAGGATCCGGCGCCATGGGACCTGTCGTACAAGATGATGACCGGCGCGGCTGTTCTCACCGGCCGCGCCGCCGTGGGCTCACGGGCATCCGGCGCGGCCGTGGACGCGCCGGGATCCGCGGCGCGATCGTCGTCCTCGCGCTGGCCGCCCTCGCCTCGGGCTGCGCGGGCGGCGGCGCCCGCGGGTCGATCCGCCCCGCCCCGGGCCAGCAGCCCGAGAAGGCCGCGCTCCCGGAAGCGCCGCCCGCCCGCGCCCTGCACGCGTACGCCGACCGGCTGCGCGCCGCCCAGCGGGCCCGGGTCGCCACGGCGCGGCGCTGGGGTCTGGGGAAGGTCCCGCTGACGCCCCCGGCGCCGCCCGCGCACAAGCCGGAGATCACCACCCGTAAGGGCTTCGAGGTCGACGACCACGAGGAACTCGGCCTGCCGCCGGTCTTCACGACGATCCCGACCGAGGACAGGGTCGTCTTCCTCACCGTGGACGACGGCGCCGAGAAGGACCCGGCGTTCCTGCGCATGATGAGCGAGCTGAAGATCCCGTACACCGCCTTCCTCAGCGACTTCCTGATCAAGGACGACTACGGCTACTTCAAGAAGATGCGGGACCTGGGGGTGACCCTGAACAACCACACCCTCCACCACCCCTACCTGCCCGCCCTCTCCTACGCCCGGCAGAAGCGCGAGATCTGCGGCATGCAGGAGGTGCTCCGCGAGCACTACGGCCACCGTCCGGCCCTCTTCCGGCCCCCGTTCGGCAACTACGACCAAAACACCCTGCGCGCCGCGAAGACGTGCGGCGTGCGCTACGCCCCGCTCTGGGACGAGGAGGTGTTCGTCGACCACTGGGAGTACCGGGAGACGGACCGGGACCTCCACCCCGGCGACATCGTCCTGACCCATTTCCGCGGCCGGAGCGAGTGGAAGGGCACGATGCCCGACATGGTGCGCCGCTTCCTGGACAAGGTCACGGCGAAGGGCTACGCGGTGGCCCGGCTGGAGGACTACCTGTGAGGGCGTGGGGACCGGGGACCGGGGGACCGTGGGCGGAGGGACCGCGGGCGTGGGGACCGGGGACCGGGGGACCGTGGGCGGAGGGACCGCAGGCGTGGGGACCGGGGACCGGGGGACCGCGGGCGTGGGGACCGGGGACACGCGGACTGACGGCCGTCCTGCTGATCCTGGCGGCCCTGACCGGTTGCGCCCAGTCCGTCGACCCGATCGAACGCCTGGGCCGGAAGGCGGCCGCGCGGGTCCACGAGCCCGCCCCCGCCCCCTACCTCCGCTGGGGGCTGACGGCCCCGCCGGCCCCCGCGCCGACCCATCCCGCCCGCGTCCTGCCGGGCAGCCCGGGAACGGGTCTCCCGCCGGTCCTCGACCACGTCCCGACCACCGACAGGGTCGTCTTCCTCACCTACGACGACGGGGCGGAACGCGACCCGCGCTTCGTCGACATGGTCCGCGAACTGCGCCTGCCGGTCAGCATGTTCCTCACCGACAGCGTGGTCGGCCCGGGCTACGCGCAGTTCGCCCGGCTGCAGTCGGTCGGCGCGAGCATCCAGAACCACACCCTGGACCACCCGGTCCTGCGCGGTCTGCCCTACGCCGGCCAGCGCGCCGAGATCTGCGGCCAGCAGGACAAGCTCCGATCCCGGTTCGGCCTGCGCCCCCGCCTCTTCCGTCCGCCCTACGGCGCCTACGACGCCACCACCCGGCGCGCCGCCGCCGACTGCGGCATCACCGCCCTCGTCCGCTGGCGCGCCGCCATGGGCCCCACCCAGCTCGCCTACCCGTACGGCCCGCACCGCCTCAGCCCCGGCGACATCGTCGCCGTGGCCCCGGACGAGCCGACGGGCTCGGCCCTGCGCGAGCGCACGGCACGTCTGCTGCGCGGGCTGCAGCGGCAGGGCCTGACGGTGGGCCGCCTGGAGGACTACGTCTGAGGGCGCCCCCGGCGGAAAATGTGGCCGACGCGCCGCGCGCATTGGCACTCCGCTTGACCGAGTGCTAACCGCGGTCATAGTCTCAGCTCTGGCACTCACCACTGGAGAGTGCCAACACAGCGACGGGCAGGTCCGGCACCCGCGACGACGGATCCACCTGGTCGCCACCTCAGACAGTTAACCCCGTGAGATCTCCGAAGGGGGAGGTCGGATCGTGACGACCACCAGCTCCAAGGTTGCCATCAAGCCGCTCGAGGACCGCATTGTGGTCCAGCCGCTCGACGCCGAGCAGACCACCGCCTCTGGCCTGGTCATCCCGGACACCGCGAAGGAGAAGCCCCAGGAGGGCGCCGTCCTCGCCGTGGGCCCGGGCCGCTTCGAGAACGGCGAGCGCCTGCCGCTCGACGTCAAGGTCGGCGATGTCGTCCTGTACAGCAAGTACGGCGGCACCGAGGTGAAGTACAACGGCGAGGAGTTCCTCGTCCTCTCGGCTCGCGACGTGCTCGCGATCATCGAGAAGTAATTCACCCAGTTTTGCAGTGAACTGCGCCCCTGGCCCCCGCTACTTTGTGCAGCCGGGCGCTGGGGGCGCAGTTCGTTTCTCCCACGCTTTCCGAGAGGGCTGAACCGCTCCCATGGCGAAGATCCTGAAGTTCGACGAGGACGCCCGTCGCGCCCTTGAGCGCGGCGTCAACAAGCTTGCCGACACCGTCAAGGTGACGATCGGCCCCAAGGGCCGCAACGTCGTCATCGACAAGAAGTTCGGTGCCCCGACCATCACCAACGACGGCGTCACCATCGCCCGTGAGGTGGAGCTCGAGGACCCGTACGAGAACCTCGGCGCCCAGCTCGTGAAGGAGGTGGCGACCAAGACCAACGACATCGCGGGCGACGGTACGACCACCGCCACCGTGCTCGCGCAGGCGCTCGTGCGCGAGGGCCTCAAGAACGTAGCCGCCGGCGCCTCTCCGGCCGCCCTGAAGAAGGGCATCGACGCCGCCGTCAAGGCCGTCTCCGAGGAGCTGCTGGCCACCGCCCGCCCCATCGACGAGAAGTCCGACATCGCGGCCGTCGCCGCGCTGTCCGCCCAGGACCAGCAGGTCGGCGAGCTCATCGCCGAGGCGATGGACAAGGTCGGCAAGGACGGTGTCATCACCGTCGAGGAGTCCAACACCTTCGGTCTGGAGCTGGACTTCACCGAGGGCATGGCCTTCGACAAGGGCTACCTGTCGCCGTACTTCGTGACGGACCAGGAGCGCATGGAGGCCGTCCTGGAGGACCCCTACATCCTCATCAACCAGGGCAAGATCTCCTCGATCGCTGACCTGCTGCCGCTGCTGGAGAAGGTCATCCAGACCAACTCCTCCAAGCCGCTGCTGATCATCGCCGAGGACCTGGAGGGCGAGGCGCTCTCCACCCTCGTCGTCAACAAGATCCGCGGCACCTTCAACGCGGTCGCGGTCAAGGCCCCGGGCTTCGGCGACCGCCGCAAGGCGATGCTGCAGGACATGGCCGTCCTCACCGGCGCCACCGTCATCTCCGAGGAGGTCGGCCTCAAGCTCGACCAGGTCGGCATCGACGTGCTCGGCTCCGCCCGCCGCGTCACCGTCACCAAGGACGACACCACCATCGTCGACGGCGGCGGCAACTCCGGTGACGTCGTGGGCCGCATCGCCCAGATCAAGGCCGAGATCGAGAACACCGACTCCGACTGGGACCGCGAGAAGCTCCAGGAGCGCCTCGCGAAGCTGGCCGGCGGCGTGTGCGTGATCAAGGTCGGCGCCGCCACCGAGGTGGAGCTGAAGGAGAAGAAGCACCGTCTGGAGGACGCCATCTCCGCGACCCGCGCCGCGGTCGAGGAGGGCATCGTCTCCGGTGGCGGTTCCGCTCTGGTCCACGCCGCCAAGGTGCTGGAGGGCGGCCTGGGCAAGACCGGCGACGAGGCCACCGGCGTCGCCGTCGTGCGCCGCGCCGTCGTCGAGCCGCTGCGCTGGATCGCCGAGAACGCGGGCCTCGAGGGCTACGTCATCACCGCCAAGGTGGCCGAGCTCGACAAGGGCCAGGGCTTCAACGCCGCCACCGGCGAGTACGGCGACCTGGTCAAGGCCGGCGTCATCGACCCGGTCAAGGTCACCCGCTCCGCCCTGGAGAACGCCGCCTCCATCGCCTCCCTCCTCCTGACGACCGAGACCCTCGTCGTCGAGAAGAAGGAAGAGGAGGAGCCGGCCGCCGGCGGCCACTCCCACGGGCACTCCCACTGACCCAGGTCGGTACCCACGGCAGTACCGAGGCCCGGCGCCCCGCTGACAAGCGGCGCCGGGCTTCGGCGTGCGTGCGCCGCCGCCGCCGCGGCCGCCGGCCCGCTACTGCTCCAGCGCGTCCAGCGCACCCAGCTGATCCATCAGCCCGAGCCGGTCGTACTGCCACCAGGCCTCGACGATCTTCCCGTCGTCCCGGCAGCGGAAGACGGTCGTCCCGGTCATGGCGACCTGCCGGCCGGTGGCCGGGATCCCCATGAAGTCGCCCCGGTGCGTGCCGCGCCAGGTCCACCGGTTGCACACCCGGTCGCCCTGGGCGATCTGGTCGTCGAGCGTGAAGGCGAAGTCGAAGCCGCCGCGCCACGCCTCGATCTCCCGCCGCATCGCGTCCATCCCCATGGTGTCCTGCGGGTTGGCCGGATCGTGGTCGTGGTACTCCTCGGCGATCAGCCCGTCGAGCGGCGGCAGGTCGCCCCGCATGCCGACCGTTTCGAAGAACAGCCGTGCCGTCCGCGCGGACAACTGCTCGTCCCGCACGACGTCGAGGTCCGTGAAGGTCGGCATCTCCTCGCACAGGGCGACCAGCTCCCGGAAGACCTTGCCGGTCTCCGGGAGGTGGGAGTTGCGCATCGCCTCCTCGTACGACGGGAACTCCACGATCTCGATGAAGTGCGAGCCGTCGGAGCGGTCCCGGGCGACGACCGCGTGGGTCGCGGTCCGCTTCCCCCGGGTCTGCTCGACCCATGTGTCCATCAGCCGGTCCATCTCGTCGAACCGGTCGGTCCTGCAGTCGATGAGCTGTACGAACGTCATGACGCCGCCTCCGACCCCCCTGGGTCCCGGTCCCGTCCCGCCCATCTTCCCACCGGAGCGCCCACGTCACCCGTTCACCGCCGCACCCGTCACTGCGGCCCGTACTTGCGACCCGTCCGCGAGCTGATCCCGCCCAGCAGCGACCGGGGGGTCAGCTTCACCAGACCCATCAGCGCCTTGTAGCGCGGGTCGGGAATCGACAGCGACTTCCCGCGCGCCAGGTCGTGCAGCGCCGCCGCGACCAGCTTGTCGGCGTCCAGCCACATCCAGCCCGGGATGTTGTCCGTGCCCATCCCGGCCCGCTCGTGGAACTCCGTGCGCACGAAGCCCGGGCACAGCGCCATCAGCCGCACCCCGCTGCCGGCCAGGTCCTTGGCGGCGCCCTGCGTGAACTGCACGACCCAGGCCTTGGAGGCCCCGTAGGTCCCGCGCGGCACGAAGGCCGCCACGGACGCCACGTTGACGACCCCGCCGCGCCCGCGCTCGCGCATCGCCGCCGTCGCCGCGGACGTCAGCCGCAGCACCGCCTCGCAGTGCACCTTGAGCATCTTCAGCTCGTCTGCCATGGACACGTCGAGATAGCGGCCCTTGTTGCCGAAGCCGGCGTTGTTGACCAGCAGGTCGACGGCCTTCTTACGGTCCCCGAGACGAGCGGCCACCGCCTCGATGCCCTCGTCCGTGGCGAGGTCCGCGGTCAGCACCTCCGCCTCGATGCCGTGCCGGTCGTGCAACTCGGTCGCCTGCTCGCGCAGCCGCTTGGTGTCCCGTGCCACGAGGACGAGATCATGCCCGTCCGCCGCCAGTCTGCGCGCGAACGCGGCGCCGATGCCCGCGGTCGAACCCGTAATGAGAGCCGTTGTCATGGCGCAAGGTTAGTGACCCGGAGTGCGGGGGTCCGTTCTCTGCACGCGGCCTCCCGAAGGTGAAGGCCCCGTGAGCGTCCGCCGACGCGAGGACGGCTCAGGCGCCGTGCTCCGCCACGTACTTCCGGGCCGCGGCCAGCGACTCCGGATGCAGGGCCTCGCCGGCCGCGAGCAGCCGGGGCAGCAGCTCGCGGTGCGTGGTGACGGCCTGGAACTGCATGCGGGCCGTCACGTCGTGGTCCGGCAGGTGGACGATCTCCACCGCGTCCCCCGCCCGGACCTCGCCCGGCACGATCACCCGGAGGTACGCGCCCGTCGCCGCCTTCCGCGTGAACCGCTTCACCCACTGCTTCTCACCCAGATGTCCCTGGAAGGTGAGGCACGGTATCCGCCCGGCGCTCACCTCCAGCACCACGTCGGGGCCGATCCGCCAGCGCTCGCCGATCCGCGCGCCCGAGACGTCGAGGCCCGCGGTGGTGAGGTTCTCGCCGAACACGCCGTTGTTCAGGGGCCGCCCCAACTCGCGCTCCCACGCGTCGAGGTCCTCGCGCGCGAAGGCGTACACCGCCTGGTCGTCGCCGCCGTGATGGCGCAGCTCGCACACCGCGTCACCGGCCAGACCGCTCGCTCCGACCCCCTTGGGGCCGGGCGCCGAGACCCGCACGGGCCCCTCGACCGGCCGCTTGTCGATCCCGGTCAGTCCCTGCGGCTGACCGGTGTACGGGACGGCCTCGGGGCGGCCGAGATTGACAGACAGAAGCCTCATGGCGGCACGGTAGGCGACCCGGGGTCAAAGTGTCGACGCATTATTCGCCCTGCCATCCAAGGGTCCCTTATGCTCGACGCATGATCGAGGCCCGTCATCTCCGCGTGCTGCGCGCCGTGTCCGCAACCGGCTCCTTCTCGGCGGCCGGGCGGGAACTGGGCTGCACCCAGCCCGCCGTCAGCCAGCAGATGAAGGCCCTGGAGGCGTCCGTGGGCACGCCCCTGCTGGTCCGCAGCGGCCGCGAGACCCGGCTGACCCAGGCGGGCGAGGCCCTCGTCCGGCACGCGGCCGGGATCCTGTCCGGGCTGACGGCCGCCGAGGAGGAGGTCGCCGCGATCGCGGGGCTGCGCGCCGGCCGGGTCCGCCTGGTCTCGTTCCCCAGCGGCAGCTCCACCCTCGTGCCCACCGCCCTCGCCGCCCTGCGGGCCGCGCACCCCGGCACCCGGGTCTCCCTGGAGGAGGCCGAGCCGCCGCGCTCGGTCGAGCTGCTCCGGGAGGGCGACTGCGACATCGCGCTGGCCTTCCGCTACGAGCGCGCCACGGGCGACGGCGCCGTCGCGGGCTCCGGCGCGGGTGAGTGGGACGACCTGGTCGTGCGCCCGCTGCTGACGGACCGTCTGGTCGCGCTCGTGCCCGAGCGGCACCCCCTGGCCCGCGCGGCGTCCGTCGCCATCGACGATCTCGCCGGCGAGCCGTGGATCGCCGGCTGCCCGCGCTGCCGCGGTCAGTTGGTGCAGGTGTGCGAGCGCGCCGGCTTCACGCCCCGCATCGACTTCGCGACCGACGACTACCCGGCGGTGGTCGGCCTGGTGGGCGCCGGTCTCGGCGTCGCCGTCCTGCCCCAGCTCGCCATCGAGTCGGTGCGGCCCCGGGGCGCCCGCGCGGTCGCGCTGGAACCGGCGGTGCGGCGGGAGATCGTCGCGCTCACCCTGCCCGACCTGGCCCAGGTGCCGGCGGTGACGGCGACGCTGGAACAACTGGGACGCGCCGCCCGGCGCTGAACGGGAAGACCGCCCCGGCGCGGACGTCGCGGCACGCGAGAGCGCCGAGGTCGCGGCACCGAAAAACGGAGAGGCCGAGGTCGCGGCACCGAAAAACGGAGAGCACGCGCGTGTGCCCTCCGCCTCAGTCGCTTGCGGTCAGCCGTATGTCCGGCTGTTTTCGCAGAAACGTTCCTTCATTTGTTCGAAGCGGTGTCTCCCGCGCCTGACGACGCCGACACCAGGCGGTTGCGCGCCCGCCCCATGAGCTCCTCGCGCTCGTCCTCGGTCAACCCGCCCCACACCCCGTACGGCTCGCGAACCGCCAGGGCGTGCGCCGCGCACTGCGCGCGGACCGGGCACCTCATGCAGACCTCCTTCGCCGAGTTCTCTCGAGCGCTCCGAGCCGCCCCGCGCTCGCCCTCAGGATGGAAGAAGAGCGAGCTGTCCACTCCGCGGCAGGCGGCCAGAAGCTGCCAGTCCCACAGGTCCGCGTTCGGTCCGGGAAGGCGGGAGAAATCTGCCATTGCGTGACCCCTTGTAGCCGTTCTGAGCGGATACGGTGCCCACGACCGTACAACTACGATCTAAGGAGATGAAAATATGACTCATTGCGAATCTAGCCTCAGACACCAGTAAAAGGGAAGAAATAGGGCCAAATGGGGCATGGGTTGTGGTGAAAGCTTGAGGGTCCGTGTGGCTGACTCATCTGTGTCCGGCCCCTCACGTAGAGTGCCGAAGAATGCACGCAGCCCCGTAACTCTTTCGAGTGACCGTCGTTGAGAGTGCGGTGGCGGTTGAAAACACAAACGCTCGGGCAGGCGTCCGAGACGGTCGACCGCACAGGTGACGATTCGTACCAGCCTGGAGGCACAAGGTGACGCGCATCAGCTGCGGAGGGCGGCCATGACTTCCGTCCTCGTCTGCGACGACTCCCCGCTTGCCCGAGAGGCGCTCCGCCGCGCGGTCGCGACCGTGCCCGGCGTCGAGCGCGTGACCACGGCGGCCAACGGCGAGGAAGTGCTCCGCCGCTGGGGCGCCGACCGCTCGGACCTGATTCTGATGGATGTACGCATGCCCGGCCTGGGCGGCGTCGAGACCGTACGGCGACTGCTGTCCGCCGACCCCGGGGCGCGCATCATCATGCTGACCGTCGCCGAGGACCTCGACGGCGTCGCTCTCGCGGTCGCCGCCGGCGCCCGCGGCTACCTGCACAAGGACGCCTCGCGCGCGGAACTGCGCGCGACCGTCACCCAGGCGCTCGCCGACCCGACCTGGCGGCTCGCCCCGCGCCGGCTGCGCTCGGCCGAGATGGGCGCGGCCCCCACGCTCACCGCGCGGGAGATCCAGGTCCTCGAGGGCATGAGCCACGGCCGCTCCAACGCGGAGATCGGCCGTGAGCTGTTCCTCTCCGAGGACACCGTCAAGACGCACGCCCGGCGGCTGTTCAAGAAGCTCGGCGCCTCGGACCGCGCGCACGCCGTGGCGCTCGGCTTCCGGTGGGGACTGGTCCGCTAGGGCCGTCGTCCTCGCCGCCCGTCCGGCCCGCGGCCCCGGACCGGTCCGGGGCAGGACGGGCCCGGGTCGTCCGGTGGACCGCACCGGTTCAGGGTGACATCGGTCATTCATCGAGGAGAGCGGGCTCATGGGTGAACCTCCCTGCTCAGAGGCGGTGCGAAGGCCGCCAGAGCCCTCCTGGCGCCGCACCGCGGGCACGAGCGGCACAGGGTCCCGGCGGGCGCCCGCTGCTCGTTTCGCCGCGGATGCCGCATCCTTGAGGTGTGGAGTTCCTCGGGGACGAGTCGGTCGAGCGGAAGGGGAGGGCGCAGGGGATGAGTGCCGGCGCACCTGCTCATAACGCTTCGGTGCACAACGACGGGCACGGTGCCGCGGCCGGTCCGGCCGCAGTGCACCATGGACCGATGCGCGATGACGAGGCGGTCACTGCCGTGGGGACGATCGGGGGACTCGTCCATCGCGCGGTGGACGGCGACGAGCAGGCCACGCACGACCTGCTGGCCCACGTCCATCCGCTGGCCCTGCGCTACTGCCGCACCCGGCTGTCCCGGCTGCCCGGGGACGCCCGCCACTTCGTGGAGGACCTCGCCCAGGAGGTCTGCGTCGCCGTCCTGCTCGCCCTGCCCCGCTACCGGGACACCGGCAGGCCCTTCGAGGCCTTCGTCTTCGCCATCGCCGCCCACAAGGTCGCCGACCTGCAGCGGGCCGCGATGCGCCATCCGGGTTCGACGGCGGTTCCGTCCGACGAGATGCCCGAACGGCCGGACGACTCGCTCGGCCCCGAAGAGCGGGCGCTCCTGAGCAGCGACGCCGAGTGGGCGAAGAAGCTCATGGCCAACCTGCCCGAGAACCAGCGGGAACTGCTCCTGCTGCGCATCGCGGTCGGCCTCACGGCCGAGGAGACCGGCCAGATGTTGGGAATGTCACCCGGAGCGGTCCGGGTGGCCCAGCACCGGGCGCTCAGCAGGCTGCGGGCACTCGCCGAGCAGTGACGAATCCCGGTGGCCGCGCCTCCGGTGAACAGCCCCGCCCTCGCGTCCGTACGAACCTACGAAGCCCGGAGTCCTGCGCGACCGTGGAATTCGGGCGGTGCGCTTCCCGTTAGCATGGACATCCGCACCGATCAAGGCCATTTGGGGAAGGTGTCATGACTGCCAACGTCGACGGAGTGCCCGCCAAATTCGCGACCCTCGGGCTGACCTACGACGACGTGCTGCTGCTGCCGGGCGCATCCGAGGTGCTCCCCAACGCGGTCGACACCTCGTCCCGCATCTCCCGCAACGTGCGGGTCAACATCCCGCTGCTGTCGGCGGCCATGGACAAGGTGACCGAGTCCCGCATGGCGATCGCGATGGCCCGCCAGGGCGGCGTGGGCGTGCTCCACCGCAACCTCTCCGTCGAGGACCAGGTCAACCAGGTCGACCTGGTCAAGCGCTCCGAGTCCGGCATGGTCACCGACCCGATCACGGTGCACCCGGACGCGACGCTGGGCGAGGCCGACGCCCTGTGCGCCAAGTTCCGCATCAGCGGTGTGCCGGTCACCGACGGCGGCGGCAAGCTGCTCGGCATCGTCACCAACCGCGACATGGCCTTCGAGTCCGACCGCTCCCGCCAGGTGCGCGAGGTCATGACCCCGATGCCGCTGGTCACCGGCACGGTGGGCATCTCCGGCGTCGAGGCCATGGAGCTGCTGCGCCGGCACAAGATCGAGAAGCTTCCCCTGGTCGACGAGGCGGGCGTCCTCAAGGGCCTCATCACGGTCAAGGACTTCGTCAAGGCCGAGAAGTACCCCCGGGCCGCCAAGGACGCCGAGGGCCGGCTGCTCGTCGGCGCGGCGGTCGGCGCGAGCCCCGAGGCGCTGGAGCGCGCCCAGGCCCTCGCCGAGGCCGGCGTGGACTTCCTGGTCGTGGACACGTCCCACGGCCACAACAGCAACGCCCTGAGCTGGATGGCGAAGATCAAGTCCAGCGTGCGCGTCGACGTGATCGGCGGCAACGTCGCCACCCGCGACGGCGCTCAGGCCCTGATCGACGCCGGCGTCGACGGCATCAAGGTCGGCGTCGGGCCCGGCTCGATCTGCACCACGCGCGTGGTCGCCGGCATCGGCGTCCCGCAGGTCACCGCCATCTACGAGGCGTCCCTCGCGGCCCGTCCGGCGGGCATCCCGCTGATCGGCGACGGCGGCCTGCAGTACTCCGGCGACATCGGCAAGGCGCTCGCCGCCGGCGCCGACACGGTGATGCTGGGCAGCCTCCTCGCGGGCTGCGAGGAGTCGCCGGGCGAGCTGCAGTTCATCAACGGCAAGCAGTTCAAGTCCTACCGCGGCATGGGCTCGCTCGGCGCCATGCAGTCCCGCGGCCAGGCCCGGTCGTACTCCAAGGACCGCTACTTCCAGGCGGAGGTCGCGGCGGACGACAAGCTCGTGCCCGAGGGCATCGAGGGCCAGGTTCCCTACCGCGGCCCGCTCGGCAACGTGCTGCACCAGCTCGTCGGCGGTCTGCGCCAGACCATGGGCTACGTGGGCGCCGCCACCATCGAGGAGATGGAGAGCAAGGGCCGCTTCGTGCGGATCACCTCCGCGGGGCTCAAGGAGAGCCACCCGCACGACATCCAGATGACGGTCGAGGCGCCGAACTACAGCAGCAAGTAGGCGCCACGCGCGCGTGCGACACCGTGAGGGCGGTCCCGGACGAACCGGGGCCGCCCTTGTCGTACCCGTCGGCGATACTGGAAGACGCTGAACGCATCAGGGAAAGGCCACACACGTGACTGAGATCGAGATCGGGCGCGGCAAGCGCGGCCGCCGGGCGTACGCCTTCGACGACATCGCCGTCGTCCCCAGCCGCCGTACGCGGGACCCGAAGGAGGTCTCGATCGCCTGGCAGATCGACGCCTACCGCTTCGAGCTGCCCTTCCTGGCGGCTCCCATGGACTCGGTCGTCTCCCCGGCCACCGCGATCCGCATCGGCGAGCTGGGCGGCCTGGGCGTCCTGAACCTCGAAGGCCTGTGGACCCGGCACGAGGACCCGCAGCCGCTGCTCGACGAGATCGTGGGCCTGCCCGTGGAGGCGGCCACCCGTCGTCTCCAGGAGATCTACGCCGCTCCCGTCAAGGAGGAGCTGATCGGGCAGCGCATCAAGGAGGTGCGCGACTCGGGCGTGGTCACCGCGGCCGCGCTGTCCCCGCAGCGCACGGCCGAGTTCTCCAAGGCCGTCGTCGACGCGGGCGTGGACATCTTCGTCATCCGCGGTACGACCGTCTCGGCGGAGCACGTCTCCGGCTCGCACGAACCGCTGAACCTGAAGCAGTTCATCTACGAACTCGACGTCCCGGTGATCGTCGGCGGCTGCGCCACCTACACGGCGGCCCTGCACCTGATGCGCACGGGCGCGGCGGGCGTCCTGGTCGGCTTCGGCGGCGGCGCGGCGCACACCACGCGCAACGTGCTGGGCATCCAGGTCCCGATGGCGACGGCGGTCGCCGACGTGGCCGCCGCCCGCCGCGACTACATGGACGAGTCCGGCGGCCGCTACGTGCACGTGATCGCGGACGGCGGCGTCGGCTGGTCCGGCGACCTGCCCAAGGCGATCGCCTGCGGCGCCGACTCGGTGATGATGGGCTCCCCGCTCGCCCGGGCGACCGACGCGCCGGGCCGTGGCCACCACTGGGGCATGGAGGCCGTCAACGAGGAGCTGCCGCGCGGCAAGAAGGTCGACCTCGGCACGGTCGGGACCATCGAGGAGGTCCTCATGGGCCCGTCGCACACGCCCGACGGCTCGATGAACTTCTTCGGCGCCCTGCGCCGCGCCATGGCCACCACCGGCTACAGCGAGCTCAAGGAGTTCCAGCGGGTCGAGGTCACGGTGGCGGACTCGGTGCACCGCCGCTGACGCCGACACCCCGCAGAACCGCGAAAGGGGCCGGCCGTCTCACGTCGAGACGACCGGCCCCTTCGGTGTGCCCCGGCGCGGTCGGGCGGACCGGGTGCGGGCTCCGCCTGTTTCCTGCGTCGCCGGGGCGTGGGCGCACGCCACCGGCCCCGGCCCGGCCGCGTGCGCCCGGGCTCACAACCGGTGCGCCGCCCCCGTGGGCGTGGCCCCGCGCGTGTCCAGCAGCAGTTGTGCCTTCACCGACAGGCCCTGCAGGTCGTAGGTGCGGTGCTGCTGGAGGAGGATCGTCAGGTCGGCGTCGGCGGCCGCCTCGTAGAGGGAGTCGGCGCGGGGGACCGGACGGTCCAGGACGCTCCACGACGGGACGTGCGGATCGTTGTAGCTGACGGCCGCGCCCAGCTCCATCAGGCGGACGGCGATCTCGTGCGCGGGGGAGTTCTGCTGGTCGGCGAGGTCCGGTTTGTAGGTGACGCCGAGCAGGAGCACCCGCGCGCCCCGGGCCGATTTGCCGTGCTCGTTGAGGAGGGCGGCGGCGCGCTGGACGACGTAGCGGGGCATGCGGCTGTTGACCTGCTGGGCGAGCTCGACCATGCGCAGGGGGCTACCGGGATGGCCGGTGCGGTCCAGGGCGACGGAGTGGCCGCCGACGCCGGGGCCGGGGCGGAAGGCCTCGAAGCCGAAGGGCTTGGTCTCGGCGCAGCGGACGACGTCCCACAGGTCGACGCCCAGGTCGTGGCAGAGGACGGCCATCTCGTTGACGAGGGCGATGTTGACGTGCCGGAAGTTGGTCTCCAGGAGCTGCACGGTCTCGGCTTCGCGCAGGCCCCGCGCGCGTACCACCTTGTCGGTGAGGCGGCCGTAGAAGGCGGCGGCGGACTCGGTGCAGGCGGGGGTGAGGCCGCCGATGACCTTCGGGGTGTTCGCCGGAGTGAAGGCGCGGCTGCCGGGGTCGACCCGGCTGGGGGAGTAGGCGAGGTGGAAGTCGCGGCCCGCGCGCAGGCCCGACGTCTCCTCCAGCAGCGGCCGCAGGAATCCCTCCGTAGCCCCGGGGTACACGGGTGACTCCAGGATCACGGTGGTGTGCGGGCGCAGGTGTCCGGCGAGGGTGCGGGCGGCCGCCTCCACCTGGCTCAGGTCGAGTCCGCCGTCCGCGTCGCGCGGGGTCGGGGCGCAGATGACGGCCGTCCGCACCCGGCCCAGCTCGGCCGGGTCGGTGGCGGGCCGGAAACCCCCCGAGAGCATCCGGCGCAGTTCGGCGGGGCTGAGGGAGCCGGCCTCGGGGCCGGTGCGGTAGCCGATGGTGGGCATGCCGGCGGCCACGGCGGCCTGGGCCAGGGGCAGGCCGAGCGGGCCGAGTCCGATGACGGCGAGATCTGCGGGCATGGCGTATGCCGTCCTTCCCAGTAACCGAGGTGGGACAGGTGCGCAAGCCCGGTGGACAGGATGGACGAGCGCAATGTCAGACTAGGAGTAAATATGACCGTTATGCGGCATTGATCGACTGTGTTGGGTCGGCTGTGTCGCCCGGTCGCACGGGCCGGCCCCGGGGCCTGATTCTTTCGCGGCCCCCGCGGCCTGGGCGAGCGGCGGCGTGGACGGCGGCTTGAGCAGCGGCGTTTCCCGGCAGGCCGGTTCCGGGCTCCGTGGGAGTTGTCCACAGGCTGGGGGCGAGTAGTGGCTGATGTCGGACAACAAGGTCAGAATTTGGGCATGGGGGATACGGACCGGGTCTCGTCCTGACAGGGCGCGGCCGGCGCGAGCGACAGCGGGAGGCAGCGGTGAGGACAGCGACACTGGGGCCGGCACAACGAGCAGAGTCACTGGCGGCCATGGCCGAGCGCGAACTGGACGTGCTGGTGGTGGGCAGCGGCGTGGTCGGCGCGGGCACCGCCCTGGACGCCGTGACGCGCGGCCTGTCCACAGGGCTGGTCGAGGCACGCGACTGGGCGTCGGGCACGTCGAGCAGGTCGAGCAAGCTGATCCACGGCGGTCTGCGCTATCTGGAGATGCTGGACTTCACCCTCGTGCGGGAGGCGCTCAAGGAACGCGGTCTGCTGCTGGAGCGGCTCGCCCCCCACCTCGTGAAACCGGTGCCCTTCCTGTACCCGCTCCAGCACAAGGGCTGGGAGCGGCTGTACGCCGGCTCGGGCGTCGCGCTCTACGACGCGATGTCCATGGCCCGCGGGCACGGCCGGGGCCTGCCGACGCACCGTCACCTGACCCGCCGCCACGCCCTGCGCGTCGCTCCCGCGTTGAAGAAGGACGCGCTGGTCGGAGCGCTGCAGTACTACGACGCCCAGATGGACGACGCCCGTTTCGTCGCCACCCTGGTGCGCACCGCGGTGGCCTACGGGGCCAAGGCGGCCAACCGCGCGCGGGTGACGGGCTTCCTGCGCGAGGGCGAACGGGTCGTCGGCGCGCGGGTCCAGGACCTAGAGGCGGGCGGGGAGTACGAGGTCCGCGCCCGGCAGGTCGTCAACGCCACCGGCGTGTGGACCGACGACACGCAGGCGCTGGTCGGGGAACGCGGCCAGTTCCACGTCCGCGCCTCCAAGGGCATCCACCTCGTGGTCCCCCGGGACCGCATCAGCTCCTCCACCGGGCTCATCCTGCGCACCGAGAAGTCGGTGCTGTTCGTGATCCCCTGGGGCCGGCACTGGATCGTCGGCACGACCGACACCGACTGGGACCTCGACAAGGCCCACCCGGCCGCCTCCAGCGCCGACATCGACTACCTCCTGGAACATGTGAACTCGGTGCTCGCGGTGCCGTTGACCAGGGACGACGTGGAGGGCGTCTACGCGGGTCTGCGACCGCTGCTGGCCGGCGAGTCCGACGCCACCAGCAAACTGTCCCGCGAGCACACCGTCGCCCACCCGGTGCCGGGGCTGGTCGTCGTCGCGGGCGGCAAGTACACGACGTACCGGGTGATGGCGAAGGACGCCGTCGACGAGGCGGTCCGCGGACTCGACCAGCGGGTGGCCGACTGCGTCACGGAGGACGTGCCCCTGCTGGGCGCGGAGGGCTACCGGGCGCTGTGGAACGCACGCGCGCGGATCGCGGCGCGCACCGGTCTGCACGTGGTGCGGGTCGAGCATCTGCTCAACCGTTTCGGGTCGATGGCGGAGGAGGTGCTGGACCTCATCGCCGCGGACCCGTCGCTGGGCGAGCCGCTGCAGGCCGCCGACGACTACCTGCGCGCCGAGATCGTCTACGCCGCCTCGCACGAGGGCGCGCGGCACCTGGACGACGTGCTGACGCGCCGTACACGCATCTCCATCGAGACCTTCGACCGGGGCACCCGCAGCGCCCGCGAGGCCGCCGAGCTGATGGCGCCGGTCCTCGGCTGGGACAAGGAACGCGTCGAGCGCGAGGTCGAGCACTACGAGAAGCGGGTCGAGGCCGAGCGCGAGTCCCAGCGCCAGCCCGACGACCTGACGGCGGACGCCGCCCGGCTGGGAGCCCCGGACATCGAGCCGCTCTGACCCGGCCCGGCCCCTGACCCGGGCCTGACCCGGCCCCGCCCGGGCCCTGACCCGGGCCTGACCCGGCCCGGCCCTGACCCGGCCCCCGGCCCCCGGCC
>NZ_JBHVYK010000009.1:66796-134819 GCF_042880855.1 Streptomyces sp. NPDC058291 | reverse complement strand
AACGGGTCCGGGGCCTCCTGTGTTCGCGGGTGCCGGTGCCGGTGCCGGTGCCGGTGCTTATTGCCCCGTCACGGTCGGCGTCGGGACGCGCGCGGCGGCGTGAGCGGGAGCGCTCGGCCGCTCAGGGGCTCTCGCGGTCCGCGGTGCTCGGCCGCTCGGGGGCTCTCGCGGTCCGCGGTGCTCGGCCGCGTCTGCCGGGACACCCGCCGCGCCCCCGTGGGCGCCCGTTCCGGCTCCGGTTCGCGCGGGCGCGGAGTCCGGCGGGGGCCGCCAGGGGCCGACGGGGCGTCGGCAAAGGGGTCGGCGGGGCGGGCGTAGCGTAGGAGCCATGTCGAAGTACGGATCCTTTCCCGGTACGCGTCCTCGGCGGCTGCGCACCACCCCTGTCATGCGGCGCATGGTCGCCGAGACCCGGTTGCATCCGGCTGACTTCATCCTCCCCGCGTTCGTGCGGGAGGGCGTGAGCGAGCCGGTGCCGATCCAGGCCATGCCCGGTGTCGTGCAGCACACGCGGGACAGTCTGAAGAAGGCCGCGCTGGAGGCCGTCGAGGCCGGGATCTCCGGGATCATGCTGTTCGGGGTGCCCGAGGAGTCCAAGAAGGACGCGTTCGGGACGCCGGGCACCGACCCGGACGGGATCCTGCAGGTCGCCCTCCGGGACGTCCGCGCCGAGGTCGGGGACGACCTCCTCGTCATGTCCGACCTGTGTCTGGACGAGGTCACCGATCACGGGCACTGCGGCGTCCTGGACGGGGAGGGGCGCGTCGACAACGACGCCACCCTGGAGCGGTACGCGGAGATGGCCCAGGTGCAGGCCGACGCCGGGGCCCATGTGGTGGGCCCCAGCGGGATGATGGACGGGCAGATCGGGGTCGTCCGCGACGCGCTCGACCAGATCGGGCGCGAGGACGTGTCGATCCTCGCGTACACCGTCAAGTACGCGTCCGCGTTCTACGGGCCCTTCCGGGAGGCCGTCGGGTCCTCGCTGAAGGGCGACCGCAAGACGTACCAGCAGGACCCGGCCAACCTCCGCGATTCGATGCGCGAGCTCGCGCTCGACCTGGAGGAGGGCGCGGACATGGTCATGGTCAAGCCGGCCGGCCCCTACCTCGACATCCTGGCCAGGGTCGCCGACGCCGTGGACGTGCCGGTCGCCGCGTACCAGATCTCCGGCGAGTACTCCATGATCGAGGCCGCGGCCGAGCGCGGCTGGATCGACCGCGACCGGGCGATCTTCGAGGCGCTGACCGGCATCAAGCGGGCCGGGGCCCGGAACATCCTCACCTACTGGGCCACCGAGGCGGCCCTGAAGCTGCGCCAGCCGACCGGGTCCGGCTGACGGGTCCCGGCCGGCTGCTCCGTGGCGGAGACCGCGGCGGCACCCGCTGCGGCGCCGGTCGGGACGCCCGCACCTGACGGCCCCTCGTCGCGCAGGCCCTGGCCGTCGTGGCACGCGGTGAGGGCGAGCGCCGCGACGAGGGTCAGCGCGGCGCACGCGAGTGGGCGGGCCCGACGCCGGACGCCGCGGCGGGCGGGGCGGCGGGTGGGGGGAGCGGGGCGCGTGGGCATGGGGCCAGCCTGTGTCGTGGGCCGCCGTCCTTCCACCTCTCCCGGGCAAGTCGGGACGCCGGTCTCAACCCACGGCCGCTGACCTGCGCGGACGGTGTCCTCGTGGGATGCGGTGCGGGACGCCGTGGGAGACGTCCGACCGCTCGGAGAGCCGGCCTCGGGGCGCGGTCCGCATGCCGAAAAGGCAGGTGTAGACGCCATCCATGTCCCTAGGGTGCCGTCATGACGCCCGCATCCACGCCCGCATCCGCATCCACGCCCGCGTCCGGATCCGCGCCCAGCGCAGGACCCGTGTCCGGGCCGGAGTCCGCATCGCCGCCCAGCGCCGGACCTGTGTCCGGGCCGGCGTCCGGATCCGCGCCCAGCGCCGGATCCGTGTCCGCGCCGGGGTCCGCATCCGTGCCCGAGTCCGCAGCCGCGCCCGCATCCGCGCCCAACGCCGGACCCGTGTCCGGGTCGGCGTCCGCATCGGCGCCCGTGTCCGCAGCGGCGCCGGTGTCCGTGCCTCCGCCGCTCGCCGCCCGCGCCCGGTCGGTCGGCGGTTCGCCGGTGCGGGACATCCTCGCCGTCACCGCCCGCCCCGAGGTGATCAACTTCGCGGGCGGGCTGCCCGCACCCGAGCTGTTCGACTGCGAGGGAGTCGCCGCCGCGTTCCGCCACGTGCTGGAGGAGACCCCGGCCCGGGCCCTGCAGTACTCCACGACCGAGGGCGAGCCGGGTCTGCGGGAGCGGCTGGCCGCGCGCACGACAGTCCGCGGACTGCCCACGACCGCCGACGACCTCCTCGTCACCACGGGTTCCCAGCAGGCGCTGTCCCTGCTCGCGACCGCTCTCCTCGACCCCGGCGACACCGTCCTCGTCGAAGCGCCCTGTTACCTGGCGGCCCTGCAGGTCTTCGGCCTGGCGGGGGCGAGGATCCTCGCCGTCCCCGGCGACGCGGACGGCCCGGACCCCGAGGCGCTCGCCGACCTGGTGGTGCGTGAGCGGCCCAAGCTCCTCTACACCGTCCCCACCTTCCAGAACCCGACCGGCCGCACCGTCCCCGCCGAGCGCCGCGCCGCCGTCGCCGCCGTCGCGGCACGCCACGGCCTGTGGATCGTCGAGGACGACCCGTACGGCGAACTCCGTTACGAGGGCCCACGCGTCCCCTGGATCGCCGCTCACCCCGACGCCCGGGACCGCACGGTGCTGCTCGGCTCCTTCTCCAAGGTCATGGCCCCCGGTATCCGGCTGGGCTGGCTGCGGGCTCCCGCCTCCCTGCGGCGGGCCTGCGCGGTCGCCAAGCAGGCCGCCGACCTGCACACGCCGACCGTCAACCAGCTCGCCGCCGCCCGCTACCTCGCCGTGGAGGACCTCGACGCGCATGTGACGCGGGTGGCGGCCGTCTACCGGGAGCGACGGGACGCCATGCTGGCCGGACTGGGCGAGGCGCTGCCGGACGGGTCGGTGTGGAACCGGCCCGAGGGCGGCATGTTCCTCTGGGCCCGCCTCCCCGAGGAGTACGACGCCACGACCCTTCTCCCGCGGGTCGTCGCCGAGGACGTGGCGTACGTTCCCGGCGCGCCCTTCTACGCGGGCGAGCCCGACCGCTCGACGCTGCGGCTCTGCTTCGTGACGCAGTCGCCGCGGGAGATCGCGGAGGGGCTGCGCCGCCTGGGGCGTGGGCTCAAGGGGTGATCCGGGACGGGACCTTCCCGGCGCGAGGCGCGGGACCCGGTCAGTCCCAGCAGAAGGACCAGCTGTGCTCGCCGACGATCCGCTCGGCGTGGGAGGCGAGGTCGTCCCCGACCCGCAGGACGGCGTCCGGGCAGAACGCGAAGTGCTCGGCTGCCACGGCGGTCGCCTCGGCGAGCGTGGCGGGCGGAGCGGCGACGGAGACCACGAGCACGTCGTAGCCGAGCCCGACGACCCGTATGCCGAAGCGGTCCTCCCAGGAGCGCAGCACCGCGCACAGGCGGGCGGTGTCGCTCTCGTGGCCGGCCGGGCCCGTCCAGCCGACGGCGGCGGGGATGTCCGCGCTGCGGCGCGCCGGGACCAGGGCGAGGTGCGGAGCGGCGAACGGGGAACCGCCTTCGCCGGTCAGGGAGTCGGCGACCCGGGCGGCGCGCACGTCGGGATCGGAGGCGAGGGTGAGCGCGTCGGCCGGGCCGGGCCACTCCTCGCCCTCGGCGGCGCACTCCTCCCAGTATTCCGCGAGCACGTCCTCGGCGTCGTGGTCGCCCGGGTACGACATCGCCTCGGGCATCGACTCCCAGTTCTCCGGGCCGCCGTGCGCGCCGCCCAGGTCGACGAGCACGGGCAGGAGGCCCGCGCGCGCCGAAGGACTGCCGAGCGCACTCCAGTTGCCCGGCGCGGCCGGCCGGGCCGCATGCCAGAGGAACGGCTCGTGCCACGGCCCGTCGACGGTCGCGTCGATCAGCCGCCCGGGCGGCAGTTGCAGCCCGAGGGAGCGCCCGCTCGGGTCGGACGCGAGTTTGGGCAGCGGGTTGGGAAGAGTCGCCATGCCGGTGACTGTACGGGCCGGCACTGACATCGGGTCGCCGCCCAAGCGGGCCCGGATATCGGCGGCTTGGGCGGTTCGGCAGCCCTTCGCGCCCACAGGCGGTGCGTCAGCCGGATGCCCGCGCCGATCGCCGGCGGGACGACCGTGGCCGGGACGAGCACCCCGAGCGCGCCGACGACCAGGAGTCCGACCAGGGCGTCACCCGGCGACTCGTCCTCGGGTGCTCAGAGCCGCTCGGGCGTCCTGATGCCCAGCAGCCCCATGCCCCGCTGCAGCGTCCGGGCCGTGAGGTCGACCAGGAAGAGCCGGTTCTCCACGACCTCGGGCGCGTTGTCGGGCGACAGCACGTGACACTGGTCGTAGAACGTCGTCAGGTGCGAGGCCAGCTGGTACAGGTAGGCCGCCAGCTTGTGCGGGGCGTACTCCGCGGCCGCCTCCGCCACCGTCTCGCCGAACTGGTCCAGGTGCAGGCCCAACGCCCGCTCCGCCGGGGCCAGTCCCAGTTCCGGACGGGCGACCGGACGGGCCTCGCCGGCCTTGCGCAGGATCGACTGGATGCGGGCGTACGCGTACTGCAGGTACACGGAGGTGTCGCCGTTCAGCGACACCATCTGGTCCAGGTCGAACTTGTAGTCCCGGACCGCGGACGTCGACAGGTCGGCGTACTTCACCGCGCCGATGCCCACGTACCTGCCGTTCTCCTCGATCTCCTGCTCGGACAGGCCGACTTTCTCCGCCTTGTCCCGGACCACGGCCGTCGCCCGGTCCACCGCCTCGTCGAGGAGGTCGACGAGCTTGACGGTCTCGCCCTCACGCGTCTTGAACGGCTTGCCGTCCTTGCCGAGGACCGTGCCGAAGGCGAGCTGGCGCGCCTTCACCTCGTCGTTCAGCCAGCCGGCCCGCCGCGCCGCCTCGAAGACCATCTTGAAGTGCAGCGACTGCCGGGCGTCGACGACATAGAGGAGCGTGTCCGCCTTGAGGCCGAAGACGCGGTCGCGGATCGCCGACAGGTCCGTCGCCGCGTAACCGTAGCCGCCGTCGGACTTCTGCACGATCAGCGGGACCGGGTTGCCGTCCGGGCCCTTGACGTCGTCGAAGAACACGCACAGCGCGCCCTCCGAGCGGACCGCCACGCCCGAATCCTCCAGCAGCCGGCAGGTCTCCGCCAGCATGTCGTTGTAACCCGACTCGCCGACGATGTCCGCGTCCCGGATCTCCATGTCCAGCTTCTCGAAGACGGAGAAGAAGTAGATCTTCGACTCGTCGACGAACTTCTGCCAGGCGGCGAGCGTGCGCGGTTCGCCCGCCTGGAGGTCGACGACCCTGCGCCGGGCCCGGGTCTTGAACTCCTCGTCCGCGTCGAACAGCTTGCGCGCGGCCTTGTAGAGGCGGTCCAGGTTGGACATCGCCTCCTCGCCGCTCACCTGCGTGTCCTTGTGGTCCAGCTCGTGCGGGTGCTCGTCCAGGTACTGGATGAGCATGCCGAACTGGGTGCCCCAGTCGCCGATGTGGTGGCGGCGCACCACGCTCTCGCCGGTGAACTCCAGGATCTGCACCGTCGCGTCGCCGATGACCGCCGACCGCAGATGGCCGACGTGCATCTCCTTCGCCACGTTCGGCTGGGCGTAGTCGACGACCGTCGTGCCCGGCTGCGGGGAGCGGGGGACGCCGAGGCGCTCCGGGTCCGCGTACCGCGCGGCCAGGTTCTCGGTGATCGCCCTGTCGGTGAGCGTGACGTTCAGGAAGCCGGGGCCCGAGACCTCGATCTCCTCGATCACGTCGCCGGTCACCACGTTCGCCACGACCTGCGCCGCCAGCTCGCGCGGGTTCGCCTTCGCCTTCTTGGCCAGCGCGAGGATGCCGTTGGCCTGGAAGTCGGCCCGGTCGCTTCGTCGCAGCAGCGGGTCCGCGGAGGCCTCCGGCAGGGTGGCGGAGATGGCGGACGACAGGTGCTGCTCGACGGAGTGACTGAGGGACGTGACCGGGGCCATAGGAGTGGGTGCCGTTCTCCTCGTGGGTGGGATGGGCACGCCCAGTATCCCATGGGGGGTAAAGCGGTTTTCTCCGGCGCGGGGTGGTCTGGGAGTATGGAGGCTCCCATCAAAGGCTCCAGAACCAAGAGGACGTGCCGATCGTGGCTCAGAGCGCCGAGACCACCGACTGGGTCTCCCGTTTCGCGGATGAGGTCATCGAGGAGTCGGAGCGTCGGGCCCCGGGCAAACCTGTGGTCGTCGCGTCCGGACTCTCCCCTTCCGGCCCCATCCACCTCGGCAACCTGCGCGAGGTCATGACCCCGCATTTCGTCGCCGACGAGATCCGCCGCCGCGGCCGCCAGGTCCGCCACCTGATCTCGTGGGACGACTACGACCGCTACCGCAAGGTGCCGGCCGGCGTGCCGGGCGTCGACGAGTCCTGGGCCGAGCACATCGGCAAGCCGCTGACGTCCGTCCCGGCCCCGCAGGGCTCGCCGTACCCGAACTGGGCCGAGCACTTCAAGGCCGCGATGACCGAGTCGCTGGCCGAGCTGGGCGTGGAGTTCGACGGCATCAGCCAGACCGCGCAGTACACCTCCGGCGTCTACCGCGAGCAGATCCTGCACGCCGTCAGGCGCCGCGCGGACATCGACGCGATCCTCGACCAGTACCGCACCAAGAAGGACCCGGCGAAGAAGCAGCAGCAGAAGCCCCTCGACGAGGCCGAGCTGGAGGCCGCCGAGGGCTCGGGCGCGGCCGCCGAGGACGACGGCTCGTCCGGCACCGCCGGCTACTTCCCGTACAAGCCCTACTGCGGCAACTGCGAGAAGGACCTCACCACGGTCACCTCGTACGTCGACGACACCACCGAGCTGTCCTACACCTGCACCGCCTGCGGCTTCGCCGAGACCGTCCGGCTGAACGAGTTCAACCGCGGCAAGCTGGTCTGGAAGGTCGACTGGCCGATGCGCTGGGCGTTCGAGGGCGTCGTCTTCGAGCCGTCCGGCGTCGACCACTCGTCCCCCGGGTCCAGCTTCCAGGTCGGCGGCCAGATCGTCGGCATCTTCGGCGGCGAGCAGCCCATCGGGCCGATGTACGCCTTCGTCGGCATCAGCGGCATGGCCAAGATGTCGTCGTCCAAGGGCGGGGTGCCCACCCCGGGCGACGCGCTGAAGATCATGGAGCCGCAGATCCTGCGCTGGCTCTACGCCCGCCGCCGCCCCAACCAGTCCTTCAAGATCGCGTTCGACCAGGAGATCCAGCGGCTCTACGACGAGTGGGACAAGCTGGAAGCCAAGGTCGCTGGGGGCACCTCCCAGGCTTTCGGCTCTGGGGGAGGCTCGGCGCTCCCGGCCGACGTCGCCGCGCACTCCCGCGCGGTGGGCACGGCCGGCGGCGAGCTGCCGCGCACACGGCGGCCGCTGCCCTACCGCACCCTCGCCTCCGTCGCCGACATCACCGCCGGTGAGGAGCGGCAGGCGCTGCGGATCCTCAGCGAGCTCGACCCCGAGAACCCGATCACGACACTGGACGAGGCCCGGCCCCGGTACGACAAGGCCGAGGCCTGGATCAACCACCACGTCCCCGCCGACCAGCGCACCGTCGTGCGCGAGGAGCCGGACGCCGAGCTGCTGAAGTCCCTCGACGAGGCCTCCTTGCAGTCCCTGCGGCTGCTGCTCGACGGACTCGCCGAGCACTGGTCGCTCGACGGGCTGACGCACCTGGTCTACGGCGTCCCGAAGGTGCAGGCGGGGTTCTCCGCCGACGCCACGCCCAAGGAGCTGCCGCCGGAGATCAAGACCGCCCAGCGGACGTTCTTCGCGCTGCTCTACCACCTGCTCGTCGGCCGTGACACCGGCCCGCGCCTGCCCACGCTGCTGCTCGCGGTGGGCCAGGACCGGGTGCGGGCCCTGCTCGGGGAGTAGCACGCAGGCGAAGGGCCCTCGTACCGACGGGTACGAGGGCCCTTCGCATGAGCGGATCCGGCTACGCGATGTGGTCGTCCTGGAGTTCCGCCGTGTGGCGGTTGGTGAAGCGGTTGACCATGCGGTCGGCTTCGCGCTGCGGGAGCATCACGCCGTACGTCGCCTCCACGTCGTTGCGCAGCTGGCCCGAGGTGGGGTAGCTGCCGTCGATCGACTTCTTGAAGACCAGGTAGTAGTCGTCCTCGGTCGGCTCGGGGCTGCCGCCGCCCTCGCCCAGCTCACGGCTGCGGCCCGGCACCACCGGGATGGGGAACGAACCGGTCTCCTCCGGCGAGGGCTCCTGCGCCGGGGGCTCCTCCTGGTACTGGTCCGCGTACTGCTCGGCCTGCTGCTGCTCCTCGTACCACTGGGCGTACTGCTCCGAGGGGTCGTAGGTGGGGTCGTAGCCGCCCTGGTACTGGACTTCGTGCGGGGCCTGGAACCAGGGGTTCTGGTCGTCCTCGGGCGGCGCGGGCGGCTCCTGCGCCGCCCGGGGCCCCGGCCGGCGCTGATCCTGCTGATCCTGCCGTCCCTGCTGCCCGGCCTGCCCCGGCTGCTGTTGCTGTTGCGGGCGCGTGGGCGCCGCCGCCAGCTCCTGGTACTCCTGCTGCGGCGCGAGGGCGTTCCCCCGGGACCGTTCCTGCGGCGGTGACGGCGACGGCGCCGGGGGCAGCACGGCCGGTTCTATGCCCGCCGCCGCCAGGCCCGCCGGGGCCGTCTCCGCCAGCGGGACGCCGTAACGCGCCAGCCGCAGCGGCATCAGCGACTCCACCGGAGCCTTGCGACGCCAGGCCCGGCCGAAGCGGGACCGCAGCCTCGCCCGGTAGACGAGACGTTCCTGCTCCAGCTTGATCACCTGGTCGTAGGAGCGCAGCTCCCACAGCTTCATCCGGCGCCACAGCAGGAACGTGGGCACCGGGGAGAGCAGCCAGCGCGTGATGCGCACGCCCTCCATGTGCTTGTCCGCCGTGATGTCCGCGATCCGGCCGATCGCGTGCCGGGCGGCCTCGACGGACACCACGAACAGGATCGGGATCACCGCGTGCATGCCCGTGCCCAGCGGATCCGGCCAGGCCGCCGCGCCGTTGAAGGCGATCGTCGCGGCCGTCAGCAGCCACGCCGTCTGCCGCAGCAGCGGGAAGGGGATGCGGATCCACGTCAGCAGCAGATCCAGGGCCAGCAGGACGCAGATGCCCGCGTCGATGCCGATCGGGAACACATAGGAGAAGTTCCCGAAGCCCTTCTCGATGGCCAGTTCCCGGACGGCCGCGTACGAACCGGCGAAGCCGATGCCGGCGATGATCACGGCGCCGGTCACGACCACGCCGATGAGAACGCGGTGCATCCGGGTCAGCTGTATTGGCGCGGCCACCCGCACTCCCCTCCCCTTGCGTGTTCTTGCGCGCAACAGGGTGGCACATGTGTGCGGCGCACGCGTTGCCGGACCGTCAGCTCTTCGCGGACGCGGACGCCTTCGGAGCCGCCACGGCCGCCTTGGACGCCGACGCCGACGGGGCCGCCGACGAGCCCTTCGACGGGGCCGCCGACGACGACGCGGAAGGCGTCGCCTTCGCCGACGACGAGGGCGACTTCGAGGGAGCCGAGCCGGACCCGGACCCCGACGAGTCCGAACTCCCGCCGCCGCCCGCACCGTTGGCCGACCGCACGGCGGCCACCGCCTCCTTGGCCGCCTTCTCCGCGGACGCCGTCAGAGCGTCCGCGGTGGGCGTCTTGTCGCCCGCCAGACCGGCCCCGTTGTAGTCCAGCGTGACGACGACGTTCTCCACCCGCGCCACCACCGTCTGCTGCCGGAAAGCGCCTTCCGACTTCTTCAGGTCGTACCGGACCAACGTCGCCTCGTCGCCCGTCCCCGGGGCCGGCGTCGCCTTCGTGTTCTTCGCGCCCGCCACCGCCTGGGCGTCCTTGACCTGCTTCGTGTAGAACGTCTTGGCCTGCGACTCGCCGTCGCCGGTCGTCGCGTCCGACTCGAAACGCAGCAACGACACGTTCAGCCAGCGGAACTGCGAGCCCTTCACGCCGTTGTTGGCCAGGCTCGACCACGAGCAGCTCGTCCGCTCGCCCGTGTCGCTGGACGTGCCCTCCTTGCCGGCGGCCGCGCCCTTCGGCACCAGCTCGGTCAGCGTCTTCTTCGAGAGCACCGCACACGCCTGGGGCAGCGTCTTGTACGCCGCCGCCCGCACCGTCGGCGCGGCGCTCGCCGCCGAGTCCGTGCCCGAGCCGCCGGTGGCGCTCGTGTCCTGCGCCTTGTCGCCGGAGCCGGAGTCCGAGCCGGAGTCCGAGGAGCAGCCCGCGGCGATCAGCATCACCGGAACGGCGACCGCCGCGGCGAGGAGGCGATTCAGACCTCCGGCACGCCTCGCTCGCTCGTCACGCTGCTCACGCTGGTTGAACTGGCCGTCTCGCTGGGCTCGTCGCTGCATGGTTCCTTCACTCATGACGCTCGTGGTTCCTGCGGTCGGATCGGGTCCGAGGGGCCACGGTACGCGGTGGGGAAGCTGTGCGGTTCCGCTTCGAAGCCTTGGCGGACCGGGCGCCGACGAGGTCGAAGTGGCCTCAGCCGGACAGGGAGTCGACGAGTTGCACGGCCAGTTTCCGGGCCTTGTCCTGCATCTCCTCGCTGTCCGGCGTGACACCGACGGTCGCCGGCTGCTCCTCGTACTCGATCGTCACGATGACGTTGGACGTGCGGAACGCCACAGTCACCGTCCGCTGCTCGGCCGTCGAACCGGAACTGGCGAGCGCGTCGTCGAGGAACGCCTCGTCGCCCAGATCGTCCAGCAGCCGCGGCTGCAGATCGGCCGGCGTCGCGGTGGACGAGGCCGAGGCGGACGCGGAGGCCGAAGGAGGAGAGGAAGAGGAAGAGGACGACGGGGTGAGGGAACCCGACGCCGAGGACGAGGGGCTCGCGCCCGTGGGCGCAGCCGCCGATCCCGTGGGCGATCCGGTCGCCGTCGCGGACGCGGTCGCGACCGGCGCCGGGAGGTCGGCCGCCGTCACCTTCCTGGCGAACAGCGCCTCCGCCTGGGAGTCGTCGCTCACCGCGTTGTCGTAGGAGACGACCCGCTCGAAGTCGACGAGCAGATGGTCGGTGGCGTCCGCCGCCTCCACCTTCCAACGGCAGCCCACCTTGCGGTCGGTGTCGTACGTCAGCGTCGCCTCGCCCGCGTAGGCCGCCTCGCGCTGCGTGTCGTCGGGGAGTTGCCTGACGCCGGGGAGCAGCGAGTCGAGCGTCGACCGGCCGACCACGCCGCACGCCTCCGGCAGCGTGGTGTACCGGCCGGGCTGCGCGGCCGCGGAAGCCGTGCCGGCCTTGCCCGGATGGGAGTCGTCCGTCGAACCGCCGTCGTCCGAACCGCCGGTGCAGCCGGCCAGCAGGGCCGCGAGGAGCGCCACGACGCCGGGTACGTACGCCTTCCGCTGCACGGTCGGCTCCTCTCGACGGTCACTTCAGGATCTTCGGGCCGGTGTCCGCGCTGGTTAATCGCTTGCCGGACGGGGGCGGCCCCTGCAGACAATGTGTATCGCACGCGACACCGTGGATGCCGGTCCGTCGTCCTTTTTCGATGACCTTGGCACCGGTTTTGCGACTTGAGACTTCTGTATCGGTTCCGGGGGAATGAGGGCGTTATGCCGTACGTGGAGATGCCGGGTGCGAAGGTGCCCATCCGTATGTGGGCCGACCCGGCGTCGGTCGAGGAGGGGGCGCTGCAGCAGCTGCGCAACGTCGCCACCCTGCCGTGGATCAAGGGTCTGGCGGTCATGCCGGACGTCCACTACGGCAAGGGCGCGACCGTCGGCTCGGTCATCGCCATGCAGGGGGCGGTGTGTCCCGCGGCGGTGGGCGTCGACATCGGGTGCGGGATGTCGGCGGTGAAGACGTCGCTGACGGCGAACGACCTGCCCGGCGACCTGTCCCGGCTGCGCTCGAAGATCGAGCAGGCGATTCCGGTGGGACGGGGCATGCACGACGCCCCCGTCGAACCGGGCCGCTTCCACGGGCTGGCCACCGGGGGCTGGGACGACTTCTGGGGGCGGTTCGACGGGGTCGCCGAAGCGGTCAGATTCCGTGCGGAGCGCGCCGCGAGGCAGATGGGAACACTCGGCGGGGGCAACCACTTCGTCGAGCTGTGCACGGACACGACCGACGCCGTCTGGCTGATGCTCCATTCCGGGTCCCGGAACATCGGCAAGGAACTCGCCGAATTCCACATCGGGGTGGCGCAGAAACTGCCGCACAACCAGGGGCTGGTCGACCGTGACCTCGCCGTCTTCGTCGCGGACACCCCGCAGATGGCGGCCTACCGCAACGACCTGTTCTGGGCGCAGGAGTACGCGAAGTACAACCGCACCCTGATGATGGCGCTCCTGAAGGACGTGGTCCGCAAGGAGTTCAGGAAGGCGAAGCCGTCCTTCGAGCAGGAGATCAGCGCGCACCACAACTACGTGGCCGAGGAGCGCTACGAGGGGATGGACCTGCTCGTGACCCGCAAGGGAGCGATCCGCGCGGGCTCCGGCGAGTACGGCATCATCCCGGGGTCGATGGGCACGGGCTCGTACATCGTCAAGGGTCTCGGCAACGCGAAGGCCTTCAACTCGGCGTCGCACGGCGCGGGTCGGCGCATGAGCCGCAGTGCCGCCAAGCGTCGCTTCTCGACGAAGGACCTGGAGGAGCAGACGCGGGGCGTGGAGTGCCGTAAGGACTCCGGCGTCGTGGACGAGATCCCGGGCGCCTACAAGCCGATCGAGCAGGTCATCGACCGGCAGCGGGACCTGGTGGAGGTCGTCGCGAAGCTCAAGCAGTTCGTGTGCGTGAAGGGCTGACGGGCGGGCCCGCGGAGATGACCGGGGGCCCGCCCGGGGTTCAGCCGAGCCGTTTCTCCAGCAGGGTCACCGCGTACGGGCTGCCGGGGCCTCCCTGTTTGGCGCGCTGTTCGCCCACGACCGTGTAGCCGGCCGTTTCGTAGTAGGCGCGCAGGCGGGGGTTGGTGGAGAGACAGTCCAGGCGGGCGTAGGGGCGGCCGGTCGCGGCGATCCGGGCTTCCGCCCGGGCCAGCAGCTTGCGGCCGGTGCCGGGCGGGGCGGTGTGCGGGGTCGTCATGAGGCGGTGGATGTAGCCGGCGTCCGGCGGGCGGGGGCCCCAGGCCGCCGGGTCGTCCCACCAGAGTTCGAAGGCGCCGGTCAGGGCGGTGCCCGTGTGCGTCAGCCAGACCTCTCCGTCGCGCATGCGGTCGACGAAGTGGGCCTCGTCCTTCTCGCCGGGCCGCCACTGCTCGATGCCCCGGGCCAGCTGCCACAGGGCCGCCGTGTCGCGCAGGCGGACCAGGAGCGGGGCGTCCTGCGGGGTGGCTCTGCGGTAGACCGGTTCCGGCCACGCGGTGGGGAGGGGTTCGAGGAGGCGGGCGCGGAGGGCGGCGGACACCTCCCGCGCGTCCAGGCCCAGGGCGTGCGTCACGTATCTCTCGATGGAGCCGTGGCGGGCGCGCAGGCCCTGAAGGAACAGCCGCATCGCCGCCTCGGGGGCGCGGCCGAAGGCCGGCCAGACCGGGGAGCGGCCCTCGTTGCGGGCTCGCCAGTCGTCCAGCAGGGCCCGGGACGCCAGTTCGGTCAGGGTGTAGTCCTCGATGATCGTCTCGTCCGGGACGCCGAGGAGGGCGAGGACCAGGGCGGCGAGCTGGCCCGTGCGGTCCTTGCCGGAGGCGCAGTGGAAGACGAGGCCTTCCTCCGCCTCGGCCACCAGGCGCAGCGCCGCCGCGATCTCCTTCGTGCCGTCCTCGGCCACTTCCAGGTAGCGGGCGCTGAGGTACGGGCCGGGCCGCACGTCCGGGCCGGCGGCCGCCTGGTCGTAGGGGCGGTGCTCGATGCTGAGGTTGTGGTAGGCGAAGGAGTCGTGCGGGGGGATCCGGCCCGCGGACTCCGCCTCCCAGGGATGGCGCAGGTCGACGACCGTGCCGATGCCCAGGGAGAGGAAGCGGTCCCAGTCCGGGGTGCCCGGCCTCAGCCTGCCGAGGGAGTCCGCGCGGAACAGCAGCCCCGGGCGGATCCGGTGACCGGATCCTGTCGGGTATCCGCCCAGGTCACGGAAGTTGCGCAGGGTCTCGAACGGCGGGTGTCTGTCCACGGCAGGACTTTAGAGGACCGGGCGGGGCCGTGGAGGGCGGAACCGGTCGGGCCGATGCGCTGTCTTCAGCTGAGCGGCCGGGCTCGCTCGAACGGCGTTGCGAAGACGGGACGCGTTGACACGGGAACACGGGAACACGGGAACACGGGGACACGGGGGTTCTGCGATGGATCGTGGGCGTAGCGGGGTACGTGCGGCTGTCTGGGGCGCGGGGCTGGTGCTGCTGGCCGTCGGCGCGCTGGCCGGCTGTTCCGACGAGTACAACGACGAGCGGGGCAAGGGGGACGCACCCGTGCAGGGGAAGGCGGGGGACGACACGCCCGCCGAGGTGTTCAACATGCCCGACGGGTTCGGGAATCTGGCCACGAAGTGCGTCGGGCACGGGTTCCGGGCGTATGTGACGACCAACGCGACGGGCCCGTCCAACGTGCAGATCGTCGAGGACAAGTCGTGCGGCGGCTGACGGCCGTCGGCGTCGCGCTCTCCCTCGCCGTGCTGCTCGGCGGCTGTTCGCAGAAGTACTACGACGAGCGGGGGAAGGCCGACGCCCCGGTGGCGGGGAGGTCGGGGGACGACGCCCCCGCGGAGGTCTACAACTTCCCGGACGGCTTCGGGAACCTCGCCTCCAAGTGCGTCGGGGCGGGGAAGCGGGGCTACGCGACGACCCGGGACGTCCACGCGGAGAAGGACGACGGCGGCGACACCGAGATCGTGATCATCCCGGCGAACGCCGTCGTCGTCGACGACCCGGGCTGCAAGGGGCCGTAGGCGTTCGGCGCCTCACCGTTCCCGGTGGACCTTGGTGTTCGACGCCTGGGCGCGGGGGCGCAGGACGAGGAGGTCGACGTTGACGTGGCTGGGGCGGGTGACGGCCCAGACGATCGTCTCGGCCACGTCGGAGGCGGTGAGCGGTTCGGCGACGCCCTCGTAGACCTTGGCCGCGCGGTCCTCGTCGCCGCCGAAGCGGGTGAGCGCGAACTCGTCGGTCTTGACCATGCCGGGGGCGATCTCGATGACGCGGACGGGGCGGCCGACGATCTCCAGCCGGAGCGTCTCGGCCAGGACGTGCGCGCCGTGCTTGGCGGCCACGTAGCCCGCGCCGCCCTCGTAGGTGCCGTGGCCGGCGGTGGAGGAGACGACGACCACGGCGCCGTCGCCGCTCGCGTCGAGCTTGGGCAGGAGGGCCTGGGTGACGTTGAGGGTGCCGAGGACGTTCGTCTCGTACATGGTGCGCCAGTCGGCCGGGTCCCCGGTGGCGACGGGGTCGGCGCCGAGCGCGCCGCCGGCGTTGTTGACCAGCACGCCCATCGTCTTGAAGGCCGTCGCGAACTCGTCGACCGCGGCCCGGTCCGTCACGTCCAGCTGGTACGCGGCCGCCGAGCCGCCCGCCTGCGTGATCTCCTCGGCGAGGGCCTCGATGCGGTCCTTGCGGCGGGCGGTGAGGACGACCCGGTAGCCGGCGGCGGCGAGCTGCCGGGCGGTGGCGGCGCCGATCCCGCTGCTCGCACCGGTGACGACGGCGATGCGGGAGGCGGCGGACGGTGCGGCGGTGGCCATGGGCTGCTCCTCGGGCGGGGCGGGTCGGTGCCGTCAGGATAGGCGGGCGGGGCAGCGCGCCGACCGGTGGTCTCACCCTGCGGCCGGGAGCCGGGAGCCGGGAGCCGGGAGCCGGGAGCCGGGAGCCGGGGGGAGCGGGGCGCGACCCGTCCGACGACCGGCGGCAGGCGCTGGTGCTGGACACCGGGGACGCTCACCTCTTTCCGACCGTCGTCTCGCCGGTGCGTCGTACGATGCGCGGACGGCGCCGACGGAGGCGCCGGCTAAGGGGTGCGATGTCCGGGAACGTGCGGTCGCGGCTGCTGGAGGAACTGTCCGTCGTCTCCCGCCGGTACATGGCCGCCTACGCCCTGTTCAACCAGGCGCTCGCCGACCGTCTGGGGCTGCACCCGACGGACCTGCAGTGCCTGAACCTGCTGGTGCTGGAGCGCGAGCCGGTGACGACGGGCCGGGTCGCCGAGCTGACGGGGCTGACCACCGGGTCGGCGACCCGGCTGGTGGACCGGCTGGAGAAGGCGGGCTATGTGGTCCGGGAGCGGGACGCCGCGGACCGGCGGCGGGTGCTGGTGGCGACGGTGCCGGAGCGGACCGCGGAGTTCCGGCGGATGTGGGAGCGGCTGGGCGGCGACTGGATGCCGCTCTTCGAGGATCTCGCGGACGCCGAGCTCGCGGTGATCGTCCGGCACATGCGGCGGACGGTGGAATTCGGCGCGGAGCAGGCCGTGCGGTTGCGGGAAGGCCGGGTCTAGGGGCGGATGCAGGAGATGGAGACACGGCCGTCCGCGGTGGCGGCCGAGGGAGCGCGGGGCGCCGGCGCGGGGCGCGGACTGCCGCGGCACTGGCCGCTGATGCTGCTGGGCGCGGCGGTGGCGCCGGGCGCGGTGCTGGTGCTCGTCGGGCGGACGCTGGAGGAGCCCGCGGTACAGGCGTGGCGGACGGTGTGTCTGGCGGTGACCGTGCAGGCGCTGCCGTTCCTGCTGCTGGGGACGGCCCTGTCGGGGGCGATCAACGCGTTCGTGCCGGCGAGCGTGTTCAGCCGGCTGCTGCCGAAGCGGGCGGCGCTGGCGGTCCCGGTGGCCGGGGTGGCGGGGGTGGTACTGCCCGGGTGCGAGTGCGCGTCGGTGCCGGTGGCGAGCAGCCTGATCGGGCGGGGGGTGACTCCCGCCGCGGCGTTCGCGTTCCTGCTCTCCGCGCCCGCCGTGAACCCGGTGGTGCTGACGGCGACGGCGGTGGCGTTCCCCGGCAGCCCGGAGATGGTGCTGGCCCGGCTGGCGGCCTCGCTGGTGACGGCGGCGGCGATGGGCTGGCTGTGGCTGTGGCTGGGCCGGGAGGAGTGGCTGCGGCCGGCGGTGCGGCACTCCGGGCACCGGCCGGGACACAGTCGCCGGACGGAGTTCCGGCGCGGTTTCCAGCACGACTTCCTGCACGCCGGGGGCTTTCTGGTGGTGGGCGCGATGGCGGCGGCGACCTTCAACGTGGCGGTGCCGCGGTCGGTGCTGGACGCGTTCTCGGGCTCGCCGTGGCTGTCGGTGCTGTTCCTGGCGGCACTCGCGATCGTGCTGGCGGTGTGCAGCGAGGCGGACGCGTTCGTGGCGGCGTCGCTCAGCGGGTTCTCGCCGGTGGCGCGGCTGGCGTTCATGGTGGTGGGGCCGATGGTGGACCTGAAGCTGATCGCCCTGCAGGCGGGGACGTTCGGGCGGGCCTTCGCGGTGCGGTTCTCGGCGGCCACGGCGGTGGTCGCGGTGGTGTGCAGCGCGGTGGTCGGAGGGGTGCTGCTGTGAGGCGGTTCGCGCAGGTGGCTCTGTTGCTGCTCGCGGGGCTGGGCTTGCTGCACACCTCGCTCTACACGGACGAGTACCTGCGGTTCGTGAAACAGGGGATGCGGCCGCTGCTGATCGCCTCGGGGGTGCTGCTGATCGGGCTTGGGGCGGCGGAGGCGTGGCCCGCCCGCCGCCCGGGCGGCGACCCGGGCCGCGGTGAAGCCCACCGCCACGGCGAGGGTCACGGTCACGGTCACGGTCACCTTCATGAAGCCGGCGACCGCGACGGTGAGAGCCACGGCGACGGCCAGGGCGACGGCCACGGCGACGGCCAGGGCGACGGCCACGGCGACGGCCAGGGCGACGGCCAGGGCGACGGCGACGGTGGCCACGGGCACGACCACTCCCGGGTGCCGCGGGTCGCCTGGCTGCTGTTCCTGCCGGTGCTGAGCCTGCTGTTCTACGCCCCGCCCGCCCTCGGTTCGTACACCGCCTCGCGGGAGCCGGCCAGGGCCGTCGCGGTGCAGGAGGACGACTTCGATCCGCTGCCGGCCACCTCGCCGCTGCCGATCACGCTCACGGAGTTCACCCAGCGGGTCCAGCAGGACCGTTCGCGGGCGATCAAGGGCCGTACGGTCCGGATGACCGGGTTCGTGACGCCCGCCGACGGGGGCGGCTGGTATCTCACCCGGATCGTCATCAGCTGCTGTGCGGCGGACTCGACCACGCTGAAGGTGCGGGTGTACGGGACGGCGGCGCCGAAGACGGACACCTGGGTGGCCGTCGAGGGGACCTGGCATGCGGGCGGGGCGCTGGGGACGTCGGCGGCGGCGGTGGCGGTGGACGCGCGCAGCGTGACGAAGGTGGGCAAACCGTCCAACGCGTACATGGACGCGGTGCCGCTCGGCTGAGTCCGGGGAGACGGAATAGAAACCGTGAGGGGGTCGTTGCCGAGGTATAGTTGAAGCGTCAACAACTTTGGAGGGTGAGCGACCATGCAGTTCGGGATCTTCACGGTGGGCGACGTCACGCCGGACCCGACGACGGGCCGTACGCCGACCGAGCGCGAGCGGATCAAGGCCATGGTCGCCATCGCGCTGAAGGCCGAGGAGGTCGGCCTGGACGTCTTCGCGACCGGCGAGCACCACAACCCGCCGTTCGTGCCCTCGTCCCCGACGACGATGCTCGGCTACATAGCCGCGCAGACGCGGAACCTGATCCTCTCCACCTCCACCACCCTCATCACCACCAACGACCCGGTGAAGATCGCGGAGGACTTCGCGATGCTCCAGCACCTGGCCGACGGGCGCGTGGACCTCATGATGGGGCGCGGCAACACCGGGCCGGTCTACCCGTGGTTCGGGCAGGACATCCGCGAGGGCGTCAACCTGGCCATCGAGAACTACGCCCTGCTGCGCAGGCTGTGGCGGGAGGACGTGGTGGACTGGGAGGGCAAGTTCCGCACCGCCCTGCAGGGCTTCACCGCCACACCCCGCCCGCTCGACGACGTGCCGCCGTTCGTCTGGCACGGCTCCATCCGCTCGCCCGAGATCGCCGAGCAGGCCGCGTTCTACGGCGACGGCTTCTTCCACAACAACATCTTCTGGCCCGCCGACCACACGCGGCGGATGGTCGAGCTGTACCGGGCCAGGTACGCGCACTACGGGCACGGCACGCCCGAGCAGGCGATCGTCGGGCTCGGCGGCCAGGTCTTCATGCGGAAGAACTCGCAGGACGCCGTCCGTGAGTTCCGGCCGTACTTCGACAACGCGCCGGTCTACGGGCACGGACCCTCCCTGGAGGACTTCACCGACCAGACCCCGCTGACCGTCGGCACGCCCGAGCAGGTCATCGAGAAGACGCTGAAGTTCCGCGAGTACGCGGGCGACTACCAGCGCCAGCTGTTCCTCCTGGACCACGCGGGGCTGCCGCTGAAGACCGTGCTGGAGCAGCTCGACCTGCTCGGCGAGGAGGTCGTGCCCGTGCTGCGCAAGGAGTTCGCCGTCGGACGGCCGGCCGATGTGCCGGACGCGCCGACCCACCGCTCGCTGCTCGCCCGCAAGGAAGCCGAGGAGGTCCTGGCATGAAGCTCGTCGTCGTCTCGGCGGGGCTGAGCGTCCCGTCCTCGACCCGCTTGCTGGCCGACCGGCTGGCCCAGGCGGTGGAGCGGCACGCGTCCGTCGACGTCCAGGTCGTGGAACTGCGCGAGCTCGCCGTCGAGATCGCGCACAACTTCACCAACGGGTTCGCCGGCGGGCGGCTCGCCGCCGCCCTGGAGGCGGTGACGGCCGCGGACGGCCTGGTCGTCGTGACGCCGGTGTTCTCCGCCTCCTACAGTGGTCTGTTCAAGTCGTTCTTCGACGTCCTGGACCAGGAGGCGCTGACCGGCAAGCCGGTGCTGATCGCCGCGACCGGCGGCAGCGCACGCCACTCGCTCGTCCTGGAACACGCCCTGCGGCCGCTGTTCGCCTACCTGCGCGCCGTGGTCGTCCCGACCGCCGTCTACGCGGCCTCAAAGGACTGGGGTGCACAGGGCCTGCCCGAGCGGATCGAGCGGGCGGCGGGGGAGCTGGCCTCGCTGATGGCCGGCCTGGCCGCGCCCGCATCGCCGCCCGGACCGGCGAGGGCCGAGGCCGACAGGGGCGACAGGGCCGACCAGCCCGGTAGGGATGACAGGGGCGACCAGGACGGCAGGGCCGGTCAGGGCGGGTTCACGGTGGTGCCCTTCGCCGACCAGCTGGCGGCGCTGGCCGGACGGTGACCTCCGCGCCCCGGACGGGCGCGCGCGGCCCGTCCGGGGCGCCCCCTCGGGGCGAGTCCGGGGACGAGGCCCCTTTCCGGGCGGGGCGGGCCCGGAGGCGGTGGCCCCCGGGCGCGTCCATCGGATCGGTGAGAGCCGAGTAAGAAGGGTGATCGTAGGACCGCCCCCGCCGCCCGACCGCCGGTCGCCTTGGCAGACTGGGCAGGTGCCTCCCACCGTTCTGCTCGCCGAAGACGACCGTGCCATCCGCCACGCCCTGGAACGCGCCCTGGCCCTGGAGGGCTACCGGGTCACCGCGGTCGCCGACGGGATCGAGGCGCTGGCGCAGGCCCACAAGAACCCGCCGGACGTACTCGTCCTCGACGTGATGATGCCCGGGATCGACGGCCTCCAGGTCTGCCGGGTGCTGCGCGCCGAGGGCGACCGCACCCCCATCCTGATGTTGACCGCACTGGTGGAGACCGCCGACCGGATCGCGGGGCTGGACGCGGGCGCCGACGACTACGTCGTCAAGCCGTTCGACGTCGAGGAGGTCTTCGCCCGGCTGCGGGCGCTGCTGCGCCGCACCGGCGCCGAGGCCGTGGCGCCCCCCGTGCCGCCGGAGCCCTCCAGGCAGCCGCCCGAGCGGTTCGTCGAGGCGGCGGGGCTGCGGATGGACCCGCAGGCGCGGCGGGTGTGGCGGGGCGCGCGCGAGCTGGAGCTGACCCGGACCGAGTTCGAGCTGCTGGAACTGCTGGTGCGCAACGCGGGGATCGTCCTGGACCACTCCACGATCTACGACCGCATCTGGGGCTACGACTTCGGTCCCGGCTCCAAGAACCTCGCCGTCTACGTCGGCTACCTGCGCCGCAAGCTCGACCAGCCAGGAGCCCCGCAGCTGATCCACACCGTGCGCGGTGTGGGTTACGTGCTGCGGGAGGACTGAGGGGCGCGGGCGTGAGCCGTCTGCGCCGGCTGCTGTCCCGGCCGCGGCCGAAGCTGGTGTCGCTGCGCACCACCTTCGCGGTGTCCTTCGCGGCCGTGACCGCCGCCGTCACCGTGCTCGTCGGCGTCCTGTCGTACTCGGCGGCCGCCCGACTGGTGCGGGTCGACCAGGAGTCGGTGTTCGAGGAGGTCGTGCAGGATCTGCGGGACGAGGTGAGCGACCACCGGATGGCGCCGGCGGACTTCTCCTCGGCCGCGCCGGGCCATGACATCGTGCGGCCGGCCCGCACGGACGTCCAGGTCCTCGGGCCGGACGGCGCGGTCGTGGACGGCGGAAGCCCCGGACTGCCGATCGTGACCGCCGACCGCACGATCGCGGCCGCCCCCACGGCCGGGAAGATGGCCGTCCACAAGGACGTGGACGTCGGCAGCGACGTCTACCGCATCGCGACCGTCTCCCTGGGCGGCGGCCGGGGCGCGGTGCAGGTGGCGCAGGAGTTCAGCGACACCGAGGACCTCCTGCGCGCGCTCCAGCAGCGCACCCTGATCCTGATGATCGCCGTCGTGACGGCCGCCGGGCTGTTCGGCTGGTGGCTGGCCCGGCGCATCACCCACCGCCTGGTCATCCTCACCACGGCCGCCGAGGACGTCGCCCGCACCCGCCGCCTGGGCGTCCAGGTGCCGGTCACCGGGCACGACGAGGTGGGCCGCCTCGGCCGCGCCTTCGACCGCATGCTGGGCAGGCTCGCCCAGTCGGAGGAGGACCAGCGGCGGCTCGTCCAGGACGCGGGGCACGAACTGCGCACGCCGCTGACCTCGCTGCGCACGAACATCTCGCTGCTGCGCCGCATCGACGAGCTGCCGCCCGACACCCGTGACGACCTGGTGGCGGATCTGACCCAGGAGGCCCGCGAGCTGACCGACCTGGTCAACGAGCTCGTCGATCTCGCGGCCGGTCAGTCCGACGCCGAGCCGCCGCGCCGCCTGGACCTCGCCGACGTCGCGGAGGAGGTCGCGGGCCTGGCCCGGCGGCGCACCGGACGGCAGGTCCTGATCCGGGCGAGCGGCGACACCACCGTCCACGGCCGGCCGGGGATGCTGCAGCGGGCCGTGTCCAACCTGGTGGAGAACGCGACCAAGTTCGACCGTGAGGGCCGCGCTCCGGTGGAGATCGCCGTCACCGGGGCCGCCCGGCCGGGGGTCGTCCGCGTCGAGGTCTGCGACCGTGGCCCCGGCATCGCCGAGGCCGACCTGTCCCGCGTCTTCGACCGCTTCTACCGGGCCGCCGACGCCCGCTCCCTGCCCGGCTCCGGCCTCGGTCTGTCGATCGTCCGCGAGGTGGCCCTGGCCCACGGGGGAGCGCCGTTCGCCTTCCGCCGTGCGGGCGGCGGCACGGTGATCGGCTTCACGGCCGGCGGCGGTCTGCCGGAGCGGGCGCGGGACGAGGACCCGTACCCGCGCCGGGACCGCCGCGCCTGACCCGGTCTCCACGACCGCCGCGCCTGCCCCTGACCCGGTCTCCACGACCGTCGCGCCTGCCCCTGACCCGGTCCCGCTCCCGGGCCCGCGTCCCCGTTCTCTCGTGCCCCGCTTCCCTGCCGCCTTGCCCCTCCCCGCACGGGCCGTCCCGCTCCTCCAGGCCGTGGGGGGCGGTGGGCTTGAGGCGGGAGGTGGGGGGAATAATACGAAATGCGTGCTTGCGCGGGAGAGCGAGATGAGTGAGTGAGTGAGGCATCGGACGTCGTCGGTGAGCCGCTCACCGCGCGCGTCACCGTCGACGAACAGGGAGCCGTGACCGGCTGGAACGACGGGGCCGCGCGGTTGCTGGGATACGCCCCGCAGGAGATCCTCGGCCGGCCGGCGGTGACGCTGCTCGCCGAGGAGTCCGCCGCGCGGGACCTGCGGCCCACGGCCGGGCCGCCCAGGTGGCAGGGCACGCTCGCCCTGCGCCACCGGGACGGCCGCCGCCTGGCGGCCAGGGTCCTCGCGCACCACCGCACGGGGGCCGACGGGGGCCGCGACTGGCTGCTGGTCAGCGCGCTGTCCGGGCCGCCCCGGCCCGAGGACGACGCGCTCATGCGGTGGGGCTTCCTGCGGTCCCCGTCCTGCGCGACCTCCGTCTTCGACACCGATCTGCGCTACCGCCGCTCCAACCGGGCCGCGCGGGCCGCGCTCGGCCTGGGCGAGGACGAACTGCGCGGGCTGCGGATGACGGACGTGCTCCCCACGCCGCTGTCCCAGGAGGTCGAGCGGCGGATGCGGCAGGCCCTGGAGACCGGTGAGTCGCAGTATCTGGAGAACCACGCGCGGGCCTCCGGCGAGGCCCGTGAGCACGCCTGGTCGATCCACCTCTACCGGGTGGAGGACCCGGAGGGCCGGGTGCTGGGCGTGGCGGCCGCCGGGCACGACATGACGGAGCAGTACTGGGCCCGCAAACGCCTGCAGCTGATCGCGGAGGCCAGCACCCGGATCGGCAGCACGCTCGACATGACGCGGACCGCGCAGGAGCTCGCGGACGTGGCCGTGCCGGACCTCGCCGACTTCCTCAGCGTGGACCTGCTGACCTCGTTCGAGCAGGGCCGGGAGGAACCCGTGACCGGCGGCGGCCCGCTGCTGCTGCGGCGCGTCGCCCACCAGTCGGTGCTGCCGGGCGCCCCCGAGGCCGTCCTCGCCCTGGGCGAGACGGACGAGTACCCGGAGGGATCGCCGCCGGTGGAGTGCCTGCGCTCGGGGCGGGCCGTGCGGCGCCGGATCGACCGGGCCGCGGCGCCCGCGTGGCTCGCCGGGGATCCGCTGCGCGTCGCCCGCATCCGCGACTACGGCTTCCACTCGCTGATGGCCGTGCCCCTGTCGGCGCGCGGCACCACGCTGGGGGTCGTCGTCCTCGCCCGGCACCGGCGCCCGGACCCCTTCCAGGCGGACGACCTCGTCCTCGCCGAGGAACTGGCGGCCAGGGCCGCGGTCTGCATCGACAACGCCCGTCGCTACACGGGCGAACGCGCGACGTCGGTCGCCCTGCAGCGCAGCCTGCTGCCGCAGCGGCTGCCCGAGCAGTCCGCGGTGGAGGTGGCCTCCCGCTATCTCCCGGCCGACGTGCGGGCCGGGGTGGGCGGCGACTGGTTCGACGTCATCCCGCTGTCCGGAGCCCGGGTCGCGCTGGTCGTCGGCGACGTCGTGGGGCACGGCATCCACGCCTCGGCGACCATGGGGCGGCTGCGCACGGCCGTGCGCACCCTCGCCGACATCGACCTGCCCCCCGACGAACTGCTCACCCGCCTCGACGACCTCGTCGGCCTGCTGGCCACCGAGACCGACGCGCTGGGCGATCCGGAGACCGCGGGGGACGTCGGGGCGACCTGCCTGTACGCCGTGTACGACCCGGTCGCCCGGCGCTGCACCCTGGCCAGGGCGGGTCATCCGCTGCCGGCGGTGGTGAGCCCGGACGGCGAGGTGGAACTGCTGGCCCTGCCGGCCGGGCCGCCGCTCGGCCTGGGCGGGCTGCCCTTCGAGTCGCTGGAGATCGAACTGCCCGAGGGCAGCCTGCTCGCCCTGTACACCGACGGCCTGATCGACTCCCGCTCGCGCGACAGCGACGTCGACGAAGGCGCCGCCCGGCTGTGCCGGGCCCTGACCGCTCCCGCCGCCTCGCTGGACGCGGTGTGCGACACGGTCCTCGCCGACCTGCTTCCGCGGCTGCCCTCCGACGACGTGGCGCTCCTGGCGGCCCGCACCCGGGCCCTCGACGCCTCCCGCATCGCCTCCTGGGACGTGGCGTCCGACCCGGCCGCGGTCGCCGAGGCCCGCAAGCGGGCGGTGGACCGGCTGGAGGCCTGGGGCCTGACCGACGCCGCCTTCGTCACCGAGCTGATCGTCAGCGAGCTGGTCACCAACGCCATCCGGCACGGCGAACCGCCCGTCCAGCTGCGTCTGATCCATGACCGGAGGCTCATCTGCGAGGTCTCCGACGGCGGCGGCACGGCCCCGCACATGCGTCGGGCCCGCACCTACGACGAGGGCGGTCGCGGTCTCCTCCTGGTCGCCCAGCTGAGCCGGCGCTGGGGCACGCGTCCCGGCGACAAGGGCAAGACGATCTGGGCCGAGCAGACCATCGACGGGCCGTCCGAGGGCTCGTGGCTCTGAGTCCCGCCGCGCGCCGTCCCGCCCGCGCGCCGTCCCGCCGCGCGCCGTCCGGGAGATGGCGCCCGACGGATGGGGCCCGGCCGAGGGGGTCACGACCGGGGGGCCCGACCGAGGGGGTCACGACCGGCGGGGTCACGGCCGAGAGGGGGCGGCCGGGCTCAATGTTGTGCACTTTATTGACGGCGGTTACTTGAGGGCCTAACTTCACGGTGTCATTCCCCCGGTCAAGGGAGACCGCGATGCCCCCGTCCCCCGTCGCATCACCGTCCACGACCGCCGAACGGAACCGGCAGCTGCGCGTGGTCGCCGCCTCCGGACTGCTCGGCACCGCCGTGGAGTTCTACGACTTCCTCGTCTACGGAACCGTCGCCGCCCTCGTCTTCGGCGAGCTCTTCTTCCCCGGCGCCGACCCGGCCGTCGGCACCATCGCCGCGTTCGGCACCTTCGCCGCCGGCTATGTCGCCCGTCCGGTGGGCGGCGTCCTCTTCGGACACTTCGGCGACCGGCTCGGCCGCAAGTCGACCCTGCTGCTCACCATGGGCCTGATGGGCGGCGCGAGCTTCCTCGTCGGGCTGCTGCCCACCTACGACACGATCGGCGTGTGGGCGCCGGTGCTGCTGATCACCCTGCGCGTCGTCCAGGGCGTCGCCATCGGCGGCGAGTGGGGCGGGGCCACGCTCATGGTCGTCGAGCACGCGGGCGAACGGCGGCGCGGACTGTGGTCCAGCTTCACGCAGATGGGAGCCCCGCTCGGCTCCCTGCTCTCCACGGCCGTCGTCACGCTCGTCGTCGCCCTGCCCGAGGACGAGTTCGCCGCCTGGGGCTGGCGGGTGCCGTTCCTGCTGAGCGCGGTGCTGCTCGGCGTCGGACTCTTCGTCCGCCTCAAGGTCGTCGAGAGCCCGCTGTTCGCCGAGGTGAAGAAGGACGGCGCCGAGTCGCGGCTGCCGATCCTCGACGTGCTGCGCCGCCCCCGCCCCGTCCTGCTGGCCTGCGGCGTCGGCATCGGCGCCTTCACCGCCCAGTCGCTGCTGACCAGCTACCTGATCGCGTACGCCACCGGCATCGGCTACGCCCGCCCGCAGGTGCTCACCGCGCTCACGGTGTCCGCCTGCGTCGCGCTCGTCGTGCTGCCCTGCGCCTCGGCGCTCTCCGACCGGGTGGGCCGCCGCCCGGTCGTCCTCGCCGGAGCGATCGCCTCGGCCGCGCTCGCCTTCCCCGTGCTCTCGCTGGTCGACTCGAAGTCGCCGGGGCTGCTGATCCTCGCCGTCGTCCTCGGGCACGGCGTCGCCCAGTCCACGATGTACGGGCCGCTGGGCGCCCTGCTCACCGAGATGTTCGGCACCAGGGTCCGCTACACCGGCGCCTCGCTCGGCTACCAGGGCGCGACCCTCGTCGGCGCCGGGTTCTCCCCGATGATCGCCGGCGCCCTGGTCGCCGGCAGCGGCGACAGCGCCCCGGTGGCGCTGCTGCTGTGCGGCGGCGCCGTCGTCACGGCCGTGACCGTCCTGTTCGTGCGCGAGACCAGCCGGGCCTCCCTCGCCGACGCTTCCGCCGCCCCGGACGCCGCCCGCACCCAGGAGGTCTCCGCATGACCCCGCCCGACGGCCGCTGACGTGCCACGACCGCCCACCGCACCGCCGTCGGGCGGTCGTACCCTTTCCCCCGTGGAGGACGACGACATCCCGCACGACATCCCGCACGACATTCCGCACGACAGCCCGGACGCCTCGGACGGCGCCCCGCAACTGCGCCCGCAGTCGCTGATGCTCGCCTTCTTCGGCAACCACGTCCTCGAACAGGGCGATTTGTGCGTGTACTCGGGCAGCATCATCGACGTGCTCGGCCGGGTCGGCGTGGGCGAGCAGGCCGTGCGGTCCACCCTGACCCGCATGGTCAGCCGGGGCCTGCTGCGGCGCCAGCGCGAGGGCCGCCGGATGTACTTCGGCCTCACCGAGCAGGCCACCCACGTCCTGCGGGACGGCCGCACCCGCATCTGGCGGAAGGGGGCGGTCAACGACGACTGGGACGGCGACTGGACGCTGCTGGGCTTCTCGCTCCCCGAGTCCCGCCAGCGCGAGCGCCACGACCTGCGCTCACGGCTCGCCTGGTCCGGGTTCGGCGCGCTGTACAGCGGGCTGTGGATCGCGCCCGGCCGGGTGGACGTCGCCGCCGTCGTCGCCGAACTCGGGCTGCGCGACCACGTCAAGATCTTCCACGCCTCCGCCGACCCGGCGGTCGACATCGGCCTCATGATCCGCGAGACCTGGGACCTGGAGAGCATCGCCGCCCGCTACGTCTCCTTCGACAAGCGCTGGACGGCCCATCTGAACGCCGGGCCGGGCGACGACCCGATCGGCACCCGCCTGCGCCTGGTCAGCGAATGGCTCTGGACGATCCGCACGGACCCCCGGCTCCCCGCCCGCCACCTCCCCCCGGAGTGGCCGGCCCGCCCCGCCCAGGACACCTTCCGCCGGGTGGCGGAACAGACGGCCGCCCCCGCGGAACGCCTGGCCGCCGAGGCCCTGCAGACGGCGCCCCTGCGCTGACGAAGCCCCTGCGCCGACGAAGCCCCTGCGCCGACGAAGCCCCTGCGCCGACGGGGGGAGGGGCCGGGGCGGTCGGCGATCAGCGGGTCTTGCGGGCCACGCCGCCGTACATGCCGATCGGCGGGGCGTCGTGCTGCGGGGGCTCGTCGGGGCGCCAGTCCGGGACGAGCACCAGGCCCGGCTCGGCCAGGGCGAGATCGCCGAAGAAGCTCAGGACGCGGGCGTGGCCGCGGGGGTTCATGGTGGCGGTGGCGTTCTTGTAGACGTTCACCGCGTCCTCGCGGGCCTTGTCGTGGACGTCGAGTGTCGCGTGGGACAGCACGAGGTGCGAACCGGGCGGCAGCGCGTCGAGCAGGGTGGCGACGACGGCGTCCGGGTTCTCCTCCTCGGTGAGGAAGTGCAGCACGGCCACCAGCAGCAGGGCCACCGGCTCGTCGAAGTCGATGACCCTGCGCACGTCGGGATGGTCGAGGAGGGCCCGGGGGTCGCGCAGGTCGGCCAGGACGACGGAGGTGTGGTCGTCGTCGTCCAACAGGCTGCGCGCGTGGGCGCTCACGATCGGGTCGTTGTCGACGTAGGCGACGCGGGTCCCGGGGGCGATGGCGCGCGCCGTCTGGTGCACGTTGGGCTCGGTCGGCAGACCCGTGCCGATGTCGAGGATCTGCCGGACGCCGCCCTCGCCGACGACGTGCCGCACGGCCCGGTGCATGAACCGCCGGTTCGCCCGGACGGCCAGCCGGACCTCCGGGGCGGCCTTGATGAACCTCTCGGCGGCCTCCTGGTCGACCTCGTAGTTGTCCTTGCCGCCGAGGAAGTAGTCGTACATCCGCGCGGGGTGGGGCCTGCTCGTGTCGATCAGCGGTGAGGTGCCGCCGCCGCTGCCGCTGCCGCCGCTGCCGCTGCCGGCGTCGCCGCCGCGAGGAGAGGTCATGCTGCCTGGCTCCGCCCTGGACTTCGCGTCCCGCCGCCGGATGAACCGTGATGAGTGACTGTCGGGCCATCATCCTGACATGCCTTCATCGACGTCCAACCACGGGCCGTGCCGCGGCAGTTGCCCCTCTGCGCTCAGCCCAGCAGCCGGCGCTTCTGTTCCGCGAACTCGACCTCGGTGAGCAACCCCTGCTTCCTCAGCTCGCCGAGCTGCTTGAGCTGCTCGATCGTGTCGCCCAGGTCGTCGGAGCGCGGCGGAGCGGCCTGCGGCTGCTCCGAGGCCGGCGCGGGTTCGTGATAGCCCTCCTGAGCCGCCCAGCGTCCCTGCTGACGGCGCGACACACGGTTGGAGACGGCGGTCGCCGTACCCGCGACGACCGCGGTGCGGGCGACTCCGCGAAGAAGACCGGGCATGGCCCATCCCCTTTCGTTCGGATGCCATTCCATTGGACCACCGCCCGCGGTGGAGCGCGATTTCCCGCCCGATCTGCCGATCAGGGCGACTGGTGGCAGGCTGGAGTCGTGTCCACGCCCGGGCGTTCGTCCCGGCGCTGAGGCCCAGTTGAAGGAGCCCGCATCATGGCCACACAGAGCACGGGAACGCACCGGACCGCCGCCCGGGGAATGGGCGAGGTGTCCGGCTGGACGGTATTCGCCGCGATCATGATGATGTTCGGCGGCGTCCTGGCGATATTCGAGGGAATATCCGCCATCGCCAAGGACGACGTATTCGTCTCCACCCGGAATTTCACGTTCCAGTGGAGTCTGACCAGTTGGGGCTGGCTGCATCTCTCCCTCGGCATCGTCGTGGTGCTGGCGGGGATGGCCCTGTTCACCGGGGCCATGTGGGCCCGCGTCGTCGGCGTCGCCGTGGTGGGTCTGAATCTGATCGCCAATTTCGTCTGGCTGCCCTGGTATCCGTTCTGGGCCATCACGCTGATGGTCATCGACGGATTCGTGATCTGGGCGCTGTGCGTCGGCCCGCGAAGGGATCGCACGGTCTGACCTCCGGCCCGCGGGCACTGCGCCGTTCGGCCCCGGCCGCACCTCTCGGTGCGGCCGGAACCCGTTCCGCGGAACCGTCCGACACGACACCCCCCTGTTCCTTTCGCGCGCACTCGTGTCCGGCGCGCATTCCGGCACCGGAAAAGGCACGACATTGAAATAGGCATCGAAAAAGGCGCCGAAAAAAGGCGCCGAAAAAGGCATGGGGAAAGGGAGCGGGGCAGGGACAGGGTGAGGGGGTGCCCGGGTGATCGTCGTGGTGGTCGGGGTGTCGGGGTGCGGCAAGTCCACCGTGGGCGCGGCCGTCGCCGAGGGACTCGGAACGCCCTTCCTGGAGGGTGACGCGGTCCACCCCGCCGCCGACGTCGCCAAGATGCGCGCCGGGCACCCCCTCACCGACGCGGACCGCGAGCCCTGGCTGCGCCTGCTGGCCGAGCGCGTCCACGCGGCCGCCGGGTCCGGCCAAGGGCTCGTCGTGGCCTGCTCGGCACTCAAGCGCCGCTACCGCGAGGTCCTTCGGGCGGCGGCGCCCGACGTCCGGTTCCTGCACCTGGTCCTGGACCGGGACACCGCTCGCCGCCGCGTCGCGGCTCGCACCGGGCATTTCATGCCGGCCGCGCTGGTCGACTCGCAGTTCGACGACCTGGAGCCGCTGGAACCGGACGAGCCGGGCGCCACGGTCGACGCCGCCGGGGACCCCGGGACCACGCTCGCCCTGGCCCGCGCCGCCGTCGCCCGCTTCGGCGACGAGCGGACCGCGTGACCGCCCGGCCCCCCACCGCACGCCCAGCCGCACCCCCCACCGCGCGCCTGGGCCGCGGTGGAGGGTACGGTCCGGCCGCGCGCCTGGGGCGCGGAACTGACGTCCGCGGTCCGTCGTCGGCCGATCCGTCGTCAGTCGACCGGTCCCGTCCCGGATGCCGACGGCCGCAGCTCCCGGCAGCCTGGGGCGAAGAGGCCCCAGGCGTCTCGCCGGCCTCCCCCACAGACGAGGACCCGTCGCCATGATCTGTCGTAGTCGCGCCGTCCGGCGGGCCGGAGCCGTCGCTCTCCTGCTCGCCGTCGCCGGCTGTTCCGGTGGTTCCGCCCTGGGCACCCTCCACTACACGACCCCGGCCGGACGGCTCGTGCAGCTGCAGAGCCCGCACGACGGCGGATGCCACCGCCTGCCGGGCGGCGCCCGCAGCGTGCGCAACGAGACCGTCGACGACATCCGGCTCTACGCCAACAAGGACTGCGTCCTGACGAAGGCCGGCAAGAACCAGAGCGGCCGCACCGGCGGAGAGAGCTTCTACCTCGGGACGCAGCTGCCCGTCGAGTTCACGCCCGGCCAGTCGCCGTGGCTGAGCTTCTCCGTCGTCGGCGGAGGCGGCTGACCCCCGCCCCCGCCCCTGCCCGGCCCCCAGGCCGACCCGGCCCCTTCCCGGTCCCGAGGCCGACCCGGCCCCTTCCCGGTCCCGAGGCCGACCCGGCCGCCGCCCGGTCCCGAGGCCGACCCGGCCGCCGCCCGGTCCCGAGGCCGACCCGGCCCCCGCCCGGCCCCGAGGCCGAACCGGCCCCCGCCCGGCCCCGAGGCCGGGGCGGGGCAGGGGCCGGGGAAGCGCGGTTCAGGAAGGTTCAGGAAGCGGCTTCGGCCGCCTCCAGCGAGGCGAGGAGCGCCTGGACGGGCAGTCGCCCGGAGGCCACCAGCTGGGCGCCGCCGCGGCGCAGGGCGGCGGCGAAGGGCGCGGCCCACAGGTTCTCGTAGATCAGCAGCGCGGCGGAGTTGCCGGGTTCGACGGCCGCGGCGGCCTCCTCCAGGTCGTCCCGGCCGAGCAGACCGGACTGCGCGCCTTCGAAGACGGCGAGGTCGAGGCGGCCGTCGCCGGTGAGATCGGCGATCTCCAGGGCGGTCACGGAGCCGTCCGCCTCCTTCCTGACGAACGTCAGGTCCAGGATCCGGATGATGCCGCGGTCCACCAGGTCGACCAGCAGCGGGAAGCCCTCACCCGTCATACGGTTGCCGGGGAACTCCACCACCACGTAGTCGACGGGTCCCATCTCGTCGAACGGCTCGTCCGTCCCGCCCGGTGCGCTCGGCTCGGACCGGCTGGACTGTGCCGTCAGATCGCTGTTCTCGCTCACGGTCTCGCCTCCGGCGGTGCTCATGCGGCGGCCCCCTGAGTGCCATTGCATCACCCGGCAGTGGCCCGCGCACCCGGTGCCCGTTCACCCGACCGGACCTCCCCGCTGGCTGGTCCCTCTCACCGGGCATCTCCTCGAAGGCATGACTGGCAGCGACGCGTCCCCGCCCCCGCCGGAGGACCCCTACGGGGGTTCCGCCGAGGAAGTCAGGCTCGCTCGGCAGGCCGACGAGCTCAGGGAACTCCGGCTTCGGCTCGGCGAGTTGGAGAAGTCCCGGCACGCGCCGAAGCACCGGATGCGGGCGCTGGGATCGGTCGTGCTGATCGTCGTGGCCTCCTTGCTGTCGCTGCTCGCCGTGGTCGCGGTCTGGGCGAACAGCATCGTCCGCGACACCGACCGCTATGTGGCGACCGTGGGGCCGCTGGCCTCCGACCCCGACGTCCAGCAGGCCGTCACCACCCGCGTCACCGACGTCGTGCTCCGGCAGATCGACGTGGACGCGCTGGTCGCGGAGCTGAGCCGGGCCGCGTCGCAGAAGGGCGTGCCGCCGCGGGCCGCGGGGCTCATCAAGAACCTGAGCGGTCCCATCGACAGCGGGCTGAAGGAGCTGGTGAGCAGCACGGTGATGCGGGTCGTCTCCGGGCCCGCCTTCGAGAAGATCTGGACGAACGCCAACCGCCGCGCCCACAGCGCCGTCGACAAGGCGCTCACCGGGTCGGGCGGCGGCGCGGTGCAGGTGAAGAACGGCCAGGTCGCCATCGACGTGGCGCCCGTCGTGGCCCAGGTCAAGCAACGGCTCGTCGACTCGGGACTCGCGGCGGCGGCGAAGATCCCGGACGTGCACACGGACTTCGTCGTGGTCGAGGGCAAGGACGTCGGCAAGATCAAGTCGTATCTCCGGGTGCTGCAGATCGTCGGCAACTGGCTGCCCGTCATCGTGGTGCTGATCGCCGCCGCGGGCGTGTTCCTGGCCGTCCACCGGCGGCGGGCGCTGATCGGGGCCGCGATCGGGGTGTTCCTCGCCATGGTGCTGCTGGGCGTGGTCCTCGCCGTCTTCCGCGCGGTGTACCTCGACCACCTGCCGCCCGGGGCGAACGCGGGCGCCGCGGGCGCCGTCTACGACGCGTTGGTGCGGTTCCTGCGCTCCAGCATCCGGGCCCTCGGGGCGCTGGCCCTGGTCACGGCACTCGGCGCGTTCCTCGTCGGCCCCTCGCGGCCCGCCGTGTTCGTCCGGCACTTCTGCGGCAAGGGCATCGGCGCCGGGCGGGACGTGGCCGCCTCGGCGGGGCTGCGCCTGGGCGCGGTGGGTCGGTACGTGCACCGCTTCAAGGGGTGGATCGGGGCGGCGATCCTGGCGGTGGCCGCGATCGTCCTGTTCACCTGGAGCTACCCGACCATGGCGGTGGTGCTCTGGACGGCGGTGATCGTGCTGGCCTCCTTCGCCCTCCGCGAGTTCCTGGACACCGGGCCGGCGTCGGACACGCCCGAACGGGGCACGGGCCCGGCGTGACGCGGGCCCGAACGGGACACGGACCCCTACCGGACGCGGACCCCTGCGGGACGCGGACCCCTGCGGGACGCGGACCCCTGCGGGACGCGGGCTCCTACGGGACGCGGGCCCCTTCGGGACGCGGCCCCCTACGGGACACGGGTGCGGCGGTGAAGCCGTCGCCCTCACCCGTTCGGCCCCCGCCGGGCCCCCGCCACGGGCCGGAAGGGACGGGGCCGGGCACGCTGGCAGCATGCGGCCTGGCGCAGGACCACGACGGGACCGCCCGGCGCCCCCGTCGCGCCGCGCGCGGTGGCGGGCTCGGGGTGCGGCAGCCGGGGCGCGGGCGCGCGGACTGCGGACCCGGGCCGAGACCCGCTTCCCGGTGATCACCCATCTCGTGACGCATCTGATCTCGGTCAACGTGCTGGACTCCGCGACGCGCCTGGCCGCCCAGACGTTCCTCACCGCCGTGCCGCTGATCTTCGTGGCGGCGGCCGTCGCGCCGCAGGCGCTGCGCGAACAGTTCGTCGACTCCGTGAGCGAGGTCTTCGGGCTCACCGGAAGCGCAAGGCAGCAGCTGGAGCAGGTCTTCGAGGGCGACACGTCCGAGCTGCGCCAGACCACCGGCGTGGTCGGCGCGTTGATGGTGCTGGTCTCGGCCACCGCCTGCAGCCGCGCCATGCAACGGCTCTGCCAGCGGGCCTGGAGCCTGCCGAAGGCGGGTGCGCGGACCGTCGCCTGGCGCTGGATCGTGTGGATCCCCGCGTGGCTGGTCATGATCGCGGTGCAGGGCGTGCTCCGGGACGGCTTCGGTCTCGGCCTCTGGCTGGGGCTGCCGCTGCTGCTGATCGCCGAGACCGCACTGTGGTGGTGGACGCAGCATCTGTTGCTGACCTCGCGCGTGCCGTGGCTGCCGCTGCTGCCGGGCGCGCTGCTCGCCGGCGCCGCCCTGAGCGTCCTCACCTCGCTCGCGCACCTGTACGTGCCCAGGGCTCTCAACCACAGCCTCGCCCGGTACGGCTCGCTGGGCGCCGTCTTCACCCTGCTGTCCTGGCTCATCGCGCTGTGCGTGACGATGGCGCTGTGCATCACCGTCGGCGCGGTCGTCGCCCGTGAACCCGCGGTGGCCCGGCGCCTGGGCGGACCCGGGTCGCCGCCTCCCGCCGCCGGCGATACGTTGGATGCCGGACAGCGGCCTACCCGTCCTCGGCCGCCTCGGGGCGCGTGAGCTCACGGGCTGCGCGCGAACTCACCGGTCGCCGCACGGCATCGCAGAGCAGCATGCCCGCACCCGCACCCCGCATCTCCACCCGCATCAGCCCCGCGTCCCCCCGCACCCCGCGTCCCCCCGCATCCCGCGCCTCGGCGACCACACGTGGAGCGTCTGCCATGAGCGAGAACAACCCCACCGGCCACGAACTGCGCCATCACACCCCGAGGGAGCGCGCCGAACGCGGCAAGGCCGCCCGCTCCGACGTGCCGAGGTCCGCGCACGCCGAGTTCTCGCCGCCGCCCAAGCGCACCGACCCGGTGGACGTCATCGACGCGCAGTCGGCGAAGCGGTTGCCCGAACTCGTGCCGATCCGCTACGGGCGGATGAGCGAGTCGCCGTTCCGCTTCTACCGGGGAGCCGCCGCCATCATGGCCGCGGACCTCGCCGAGACGCCCCGCACCGGCATCCGGGTCCAGTGCTGCGGTGACGCGCACATGCTGAACTTCCGGCTGCTGGCCTCCCCGGAACGCCGGCTGATGTTCGACATCAACGACTTCGACGAGACGCTGCCCGGCCCGTGGGAGTGGGACGTCAAACGGCTCTCGGCCAGCCTGGTCGTCGCGGGCCGCGCCAACGGCTTCAGCGCCAAGGAGCGCGCGAAGGTGGTGCGGACCGCCGTGCGGTCGTACCGCGAGCGGATGCGGGAGTTCGCGGGCATGGGCAATCTCGAGGTCTGGTACACCCGCTTCGAGGCGGACGAACTGCAGAAGGCGTTCGCCCCCGACCTCGACGCCGACACCCGCGAACGCTGGGACGCCACCCGTGAGAAGGCCCGCGCGCACGGCACGCTCCAGGCCTTCGACAAGCTCACCCACGTCGTCGGCGGACAGCGCAGGATCACCGACGACCCGCCGCTCCTGGTCCGCCTGGAGAGCCTGCTGCCCAAGGCCGAGAGCGGCATGCTGGAGACGGAGATCAGCCGCCTCGTCGAGCGGTACAGCCAGTCCCTGCAGACCGACCGGCGCTTCCTGCTGGAGACCTACCGCGTCGCCGACGTCGCCCGCAAGGTCGTGGGCGTGGGCAGCGTCGGCACCCGCTGCTGGATCGTGCTGCTGCTCGGCAAGGACGACGGGGACCCGCTGTTCCTCCAGGCCAAGGAGGCCGACGAGTCCGTGCTCGCCCCCTACGCGGGCGCCTGCGGGTTCCGCACCCAGGGCGAGCGGGTCGTCGCCGGCCAGCGGATGATGCAGGCGACCAGCGACATCTTCCTCGGCTGGGAGCGGGCCACGGGCATCGACGGCCGCCGCCGCGACTTCTACGTCCGCCAGCTCAGGGACTGGAAGGGCATCGCCGTCCCCGAGAACATGTCGCCGAAGCGGATGGCCCTGTTCGCGTGGCTCTGCGGAGCGACCCTGGCCCGCGCGCACGCCCGCTCCGGCGACCGCATCGCCATCGCCGCCTACCTCGGCGGCGGCGACGTCTTCGACCGCGCCCTGGCGACCTTCGCCGAGCTGTACGCGGACCAGAACGAGAAGGACCACCAGGCGCTCCTGGACGCCGTCCGGACCGGGCGCGTGCTCGCCGAGTCGGCCTGAGACGACGGCGGCCGCCGAAGGCAGAACGCGACGACGTTCGCGGGGGAGGGACCGGCGCCGGCCTGGGCGCCGTTCCCTCCCCCCGGCCGCGACGCGTCGGTCACGACCGGCCGTTCGTCAGCTCTTGCCGAGGAGCTCGTTCATCTCCGCGATCTCGGCGGTCTGCGCGGTGACGACGGCGTCGGCCAGGGACTTCGCCGGGCCGTACGCGCCCTTGCTCTTCTCGACGGCGGCCATGGCCACGGCGCCCTGGTGGTGCCGGACCATCATGGACAGGAACGCGGCGTCGAAGTCCGCGCCGGACGCCTTCTCCAGCTCGGCCATGTCCGAGGCGTCCATCATGCCGGGCATCGCGGACCCGCCCGAGTGGTCCGTGTCGGGCATCGCGGACCCGCCCGAGTGGTCCATGCCGGGCATCGACTCGGCCGTGCTGTCGGAGGACGCCGGAACCTCCTCGCCCCACGAGGTCAGCCAGCCGCTCATGGTCCTGATCTCCGGGTCCTGAGCCTTCTCGATGCGTGAGGCGAGGTCCTTGACCCGAGCGGAGGAGGCCCGGCCGGCGGCCATTTCCGCCATCTCCAGGGCCTGCCGGTGGTGCGGGATCATGCCCTGCGCGAAGGCCACGTCCTGGCCGTTGTGCGCACCGGCGGCATCGCTTGACGAGGAGGAGGACGAAGGCGAGGGCGAGGAGGACGACGAGGACGTGGCGGCGTTGCCGCCCGCGGCGCCGCTGTCGTCGCCGCAGGCCGCGAGGGTGAACGCGGCGGCGACGGAGACGGCCGCGACGACCGCGCGGCGGGTCAGGGAACGGGTGTTGCGCATGCTGAAACTCCTGCTGTGCTGGGTGAAAAAGGGATTTGGACATGCCGTGGCGCACCGCGTCGGGTACGGGGACGCGGTGCCGCGTGGTGTCTAGATCCGCAGGAGCTGGAGTTCCGCCAGAGTCGGCGGCGCGCGGGCGCCGTCCGGCGCGTCGGCCGGGCAGAGGCGCGGCGCATCGGCCGGCACCGGGGCGGTCACCGGGTCGGGGACGAGCGCGGGCAGTGCCGGCGCTCCGCTCACCGCGGCCGCCGCACAGGTCGGGTCGGCGTGCTGGAGATGTCCTCCGCCGCAGTCCCCGGCGTCCCCCGCGCAGTCGTCGTGCGCGCTCACCGTGACGGCCGTGGTGTGCCGGGCGCCGCCGGCGACGCCGGTGTGGTCATGACCGGTCCCGCCGGGGGCCAGGGCGTGCATGGCCAGCAACCCGGCCAGCAACCCCAGCACGAGCAGGGCCCACCGCCGCCGTACAGGCGGTGCCGCGGGGTGCTGCTCGGGGCTGGTCATCGCCTTCACCCTACGGCCTGCCGTTCGGACCAGTCCGCGGACGCGGGGCTCGGCACGCCCGTCTGCGGCGTCGTCGTCGGTCGCCGAAGCTCCTCCTCGACTCCCTCCTCCGCCTCGCGGCTGCACGCACCGAGCCCCGCTCACGACGCTGACCAGGCGCCGTCGGACTCCTTCCGGCAGCCTGATCCGCACGACAGACCCCAGCCGGACGCGGGCAGCGCGTGAGCCGCACGACGAGCGGCCACGAGCGGCGAGGCCGGATCGTCCCGCCTGCCGTCCGCCGCGGCCCGCCGCCCGCACGCTCTCCGGCGCGCAGACGCGGTCCCGGGCACGGGAAAGGGCGAGACCCGAAGGTCCCGCCCGCTGTCACCGAAACCTCGGGTCAGGGCCATACCAGGCAGTAGGGCTGGTGGCCCGCCTCGTGCAGGCGGTGGCTGAAGTCCTGCCATTCGTGGAGGAGTTGGTACACGTTGAAGGCGTCCCGGGGGCCGCCCCGGTCCGGCACCGTGGACCAGATGAACGCCGCCGCGCCGACCGCTTCCTCGCCTATGTCGCGCAGGGGGTCGACGACCGTCATGGGGAGCTTCACGACGGCGTAGTCGGGGTGGAGGACGATCAGTTCCAGCGGGGGCACCTTGTGCAGGGGGACGCCTTCGATGCCGGTCAGCACCATCGCGGCCATCGTCTCCGGCTTGATCTTGGTGAACATGCCGTTCATCCCGAGCTCGTCGCCGCCGAGTTCCTCGGGACGCATCGAGATGGGGACGCGGGCGGCCGTAGCACCGTCGGGCGCGCCGAAGTACTTGTACGTCACCCCCACCCGACCACCATTCCCGCTCCCCGCCCGGAGGCGGTCGACCCGCTGGTCGACTCGCCGGTCGACTCGCTCAGGCTCGCTCGGTACACCTTGTGCCTGCGTCTGACGTGCTTCGTTCGCTTCCTCCGCGTCGCGCCGGTGCCTTCCCCGCCGGGCACGTCGAGGACCCAGGTCGTCAGTCCCCTCGCCCAGTCCGCCACCGCGATGCATATCTCCACCCGACTGCTTTTCTAGGACGCGTGGCCCCCGCCGCGCAACCTGATCATCGTGTCAGTGACCTCCCCCACGTCCGCCCGCCGAAACGTGCGGTGAAACACCTGTCCGCAGGATCTTCGCAGCCCCTCGACACACGGTCGGTGAGAGCTACGTCTGTCAGGCCCGTTCCGACTCAGTTTCGCAGATGGTGAACCGGGCGGCGGTGCGGGCGGTTCGGCCGGCGTGAGGCGGACGGAAGGAAGGGACTGACCGTCCGGTCAGCAGGGCGCCGCGCCCCCGCGGCCTGGCCCCGGCGCGCCGGGACCGCTGGCCTACCCTGGGAGCTCACTGGCAACCGGAGTCCAGCAAGTCGGAAAAGGTCGGAGAAGCCGCAGGTCATGAGCGAACTGCCCTATTCATACGATGCGCCTGTCTCGCAGGCGCTGTTCGACCGTGCGTCCGCCGTCACGCCGGGCGGGGTCAACTCGCCGGTGCGCGCCTTTGGCGCCGTGGGCGGAACGCCCCGGTTCATGGTGTCCGGCGCCGGCCCGTATCTGACCGACGCGGACGGGCGGGAGTACGTCGACCTCGTCTGCTCCTGGGGACCCATGATCCTCGGGCACTCCCACCCCGAGGTCATCGCGGCCGTGCAGGACGCCGTCTCGCGCGGCACCTCGTTCGGCACGCCCGGTGAGGGCGAGGTCGCGCTCGCCGAGGAGATCGTGGAGCGGGTCGGTCCGGTGGAGCAGGTGCGGCTGGTGTCCAGCGGCACCGAGGCGACCATGTCCGCCATCCGGCTCGCCCGCGGGTTCACCCGGCGCTCCAAGGTGATCAAGTTCGCCGGGTGCTACCACGGACACGTGGACTCGCTGCTCGCCGCCGCCGGCTCCGGCGTCGCCACCTTCGCGCTGCCCGACACGCCCGGCGTCACGGGCGCCCAGGCCGGCGACACGATCGTCCTGCCGTACAACGACCTGGAGGCCGTGCAGGAGGCCTTCCACCGGCATCCCGGTGAGATCGCCTGCGTGATCACCGAGGCCTCGCCGGGGAACATGGGCGTCGTGCCGCCGCTGCCCGGGTTCAACCAGGGCCTCAAGGACGCCTGCGCCAACAACGGCGCGCTGTTCATCTCCGACGAGGTCATGACCGGGTTCCGGACCTCCCGGGCGGGGTGGTTCGGGATCGACGGGGTGCGGCCCGACCTCATGACCTTCGGCAAGGTGATGGGCGGCGGCTTCCCCGCCGCCGCGTTCGGCGGGCGCGCCGACGTGATGGCGCACCTCGCGCCCGCCGGGCCCGTCTACCAGGCCGGCACGCTCTCCGGGAACCCGGTCGCCACCGCCGCCGGGCTCGCCCAGCTCCGGCTCCTCGACGACGCCGCCTACGCCAAGGTCGACGCCGTGTCGGAGCAGATCCAGGCGCTGGTCTCCGGCGCGCTGGCCAAGGAGGGCGTCGCGCACACGCTGCAGAGCGCCTCCAACATGTTCTCCGTCTTCTTCACGGACCGGCCGGTGCGGGACTACCAGGACGCCAGGGCGCAGGAGTCGTTCCGCTTCACCGCCTTCTTCCACTCGCTGCTGGCGAACGGCGTCTATCTGCCGCCGTCGTCCTTCGAGTCCTGGTTCGTGTCCACGGCCCACGACGACGCGGCCGTCCAGAGAATCGCCGACGCCCTCCCGGCGGCGGCCCGAGCGGCTGCGGAGGCCACGGCGGAATGAGCACCTTCGACACGAACGGCGCCGGCCAGGACATCACCGTCGTCCACCTCATGCGGCACGGCGAGGTCCACAACCCCGACGGGGTCCTCTACGGCCGTCTCGACGGCTACCACCTCTCCGCGCTGGGCCGGCAGATGGCCGACCGGGTCGCCGAACACCTCGCCGGCCGTGACGTCACGCACGTCGTGGCCTCCCCGCTGGAGCGGGCGCAGGAGACGGCCACCCCGATCGCCAAGGCGCACGGCCTCGATCTGGGCACGGACGCCCGGCTCGTCGAGGCGGAGAACGTCTTCCAGGGCAAGACCTTCGGAGTGGGGGACGGGGCGCTGCGCCGGCCCGAGAACTGGAAGCACCTCGTCAACCCGTTCCGGCCGTCCTGGGGCGAGCCGTACGTCGATCAGGTCGTGCGGATGATGGGCGCGCTGGACGCGGCCAAGGAGGCGGCCCGCGGGCACGAGGCGGTGCTCGTCAGCCACCAGTTGCCGATCTGGACCGTCCGGTCGTACGTCGAGCGGCGGCGGTTGTGGCACGACCCGCGCAAGCGGCAGTGCACCCTCGCCTCGCTGACGACCTTCACCTACCGGGGGGACCGGATCGTGTCCGTCGGCTACACCGAGCCCGCCATCGACCTGGTGCCCGCCCACCTCCGGGCCGGCGCCAAGCCGGTCAGGGGCCAGGCCCCCGGCCAGGGCAAGGCGTTCGGGGCGTAGGCTCCGGTCGCCCAGTCATGACCGAAACCGGATGACCGAGTGATGGCTCAAATCGACTGCTCTGTTACGTAATCCGGAAGTTTTGGCGGAACCTCCTTGTTCGTCATGTCCTCTGAATGGGTGACGTGCCCACCAGAGAACGTGACGAACGGGGTTGCCATGCGCGCCATCACCCGAAGGGGAGCACTCGGACTCGGCGCCGGTGCTGCCGCCGCCGGAATCGCGGGCTGCGGCAGCCTCACGGGGTCGGACGAGCCGTCCCACAAAGGCGGTTCCGACGGCGGGAAGGACTCCTCGGGCAGCCCGAAGCCGAAGCCGTCCGCCCGGCCGATAGGCGACGGCTCGACCTCCTTCACCGGCAAGCAGCCCCACCAGCCGGCCAAGCCCGTGCCGCTGGAGCCCGGCCAGGAGCCGCCGCAGTTCGTCGTCTTCTCCTGGGACGGCGCGGGCGAGGTCGGCAACGGCCTCTTCCCGCGCTTCCTCGACCTCGCCAAGGAACACGGCGCGAGCATGACGTTCTTCCTCTCCGGGCTGTACCTGCTGCCGGAGTCGAAGAAGCGGCTCTACGACCCCCCGAACAACCCGCGCGGCGCCTCCGACATCGGCTACCTCTCCGACGACCACGTGAAGGCGACGCTCAAAAACGTCCGCCGGGCCTGGCTCGAAGGGCACGAGATAGGCACCCACTTCAACGGGCACTTCTGCGGCGAGGGCCACGGCTCGGTCGGCAAGTGGACGCCCGCGCAGTGGCGCAGCGAGATAGACCAGGCGAAGAAGTTCGTGAAGGAGTGGCGGACCAACACCGGCTGGACCGACCTGCCCTCGCTGCCCTTCGACTACGACAAGGAACTCGTGGGCGCCCGTACGCCCTGTCTGCTGGGCCAGGACAACCTGCTGTCCACCGCCCGCACGCTGGGCTGGCGCTACGACGCCTCCTCCCCGGGCGGCAACCAGGTCTGGCCCAAGAAGAAGCAGGGCATATGGGACCTGCCGCTGCAGGCCATACCGTTCCCCGGCCACAGCTTCCAGGTGCTGTCGATGGACTACAACATCCTCGCCAATCAGTCGGTCAACTCGACCAAGGCGCCCGCCCACAACTACCCGGGCTGGCGGACGCAGGCCTCGCAGGCGTACATACAGGGATTCAAGCGGGCATACGAGACGAACCGCGCCCCCTTCTTCATAGGCAACCACTTCGAGCAGTGGAACGGCGGCATCTACATGGACGCCGTCGAGGAAGCCTTCAAGCACATCGCGCGCGAGAAGGAGAAGGGCGCGGACGTGCGGTTGGTCTCCTTCCGGCAGTTCGTGGACTGGATCGACGTCCAGAAGCCGGAGATCCTCGAGAAGCTGCGCACCCTTGAGGTCGGGCAGCGGCCGGCCGGCGGCTGGAAGACGTTCCTGGCCGCGAGCTCCGCCACCGCGGGCACGACCGCGGGTACCGGCAGCACCGGCGGCACCGGCTCCAGCGCGTCCCCGAGCGCCGCCTGAAATGCGGTTTTCTCCCCGCAAGGGGGGCGGGCAAGATCCCCGGAACGGGCATGCGAAACTTTTCACATGAGTGCCGCCAGCCGCGCCCTTCCACGCTCGACCGCCCGGTTCCGTCCGCGCCGTGCCGCCCTGGCCACGGCCGCCGGCGGAGCCGTCGCCGCACTGCTGCTCTCCGCCTGCACCTCCGGAGGCGCCTCCGGAGGCGGCGGTGACACCAACTTCGTGATGGGCAAGGACGGCATCTCCACGGTCGAGCCGGGCAAGCGCGACGCGGTCCCCGACCTGTCCGGCAAGACCGTCGCCGGCGGGCAGCTCGACCTCAAGGACTACCAGGGCGAGATCGTCGTGCTGAACGTGTGGGGATCCTGGTGTTCCCCCTGCCGGGCCGAGGCGCCGAACTTCCAGAAGGTCTACACCGACCTCAAGGGACAGGGCGTCCGGTTCGTCGGCATCAACACCCTCGACACCAGCAACAAGAACGCGCTCGCCTTCGAGAAGCAGCAGGGCATCACCTACCCCAGCCTGTCCGACCCGAGGGGCAAGCTGCTGCTGCGGTTCAAGAAGGGCACGCTCAGCCTCCAGGCCATCCCGTCCACACTGGTCATAGACCGGAAGGGCAAGATCGCCGCACGGTCGCTGGCCGCGCTCAGCGAGGAGAAGCTGCGCAAGATGATCTCTCCCGTCCTCGCGGAGAAGTGACGTGAGCGCTCTCACCACGCTCGCCGCCACGGGCTACAACGACACCGTGCTCAACGGCGCGTTGCTGGTCGCGCTGCCCATCGCCCTGCTCGGCGGACTCGTCTCCTTCTTCTCGCCGTGCGTCCTTCCGCTCGTCCCCGGCTACCTCTCGTACGTCACCGGCGTCGCCGGCACCGACCTGGCCGACGCGCGCCGCGGGCGGATGGTCGCCGGGGCCTCGCTCTTCGTCCTCGGCTTCACCTTCGTCTTCGTCTCCAGCGGCGCCCTGTTCGGCTACTTCGGCGACACGCTGCGGGCCAACCAGGACGTCCTGTCCAAGGTGCTGGGCGTGCTCATGATCGCCATGGGCGCCTTCTTCATGGGCCTGATGCCCTGGATGACCCAGCGCGAGTTCCGCTTCCACAAGAGGCCCGTGACCGGGCTCGTCGGCGCCCCGCTGCTGGGCGCCCTGTTCGGCATCGGCTGGGTGCCGTGCATCGGCCCCACCCTCGCCTCCGTGCTGGCCCTCTCCTCCCAGCAGGGCAGCGCCGGCCGCGGAGCCCTGCTGACCGTCGCCTACTGCCTGGGTCTCGGCGTCCCGTTCGTGGTCGCCGCCGTCGCCTTCCGCAAGGCCCTCGGCGCCTTCGGCTGGGTCAAGCGGCACTACGTCTGGGTGATGCGGATCGGCGGCACCATGATGATCCTGACCGGCGTCCTGCTGCTGACCGGCGCGTGGGATCGTCTCGTGCAGGACGTGCAGTCCTGGTCCGCCGGTTTCGATGTGGGGATCTGATCCATGAGCAAGACCACGCCCAGCGTGCCGACCGGGGCCGCCGCCTCCGACGAGCAGGAGCTCGGCGCGGCCGGCTCCCAGCTGTCCACGGCCCCCGCCGACTCCCTCGCCACCGTCCCCGGCCTGGGCGTGATCGGCTGGACCCGCTGGTTCTGGCGGCAGCTCACCTCGATGCGGGTCGCGCTGCTGCTCCTGCTGCTGCTGGCGCTCGGCGCGATCCCCGGCTCGCTCATCCCGCAGTCCGGCACCGACGAGACCAAGGTCGCCGACTTCCGCGAGGCCCACGGGACGCTCGCGCCGGTCTACGACAGGCTCGGCCTCTTCCACGTCTACAGCTCGGTGTGGTTCTCCGCCGTCTACATCCTGCTGTTCGTCTCCCTCATCGGCTGCATCGTGCCCCGCACCTGGCAGTTCGTCGGCCAGCTGCGCAGCCGCCCGCCGGGTGCGCCGAGGCGTCTGACCCGGCTGCCCGCGTACACGACCTGGCGCACCGCGGCCGAGCCCGAGCAGGTCCGCGAGGCCGCGCTCGCCCTGCTGAAGAAGCGCCGCTTCCGCTCCCACGTCGCCGGGGACGCCGTCGCCGCCGAGAAGGGCTACGCCCGCGAGGTCGGCAACCTGGCCTTCCACATCGCGCTGATCGTGATGCTGGTCGCCTTCGCCTGGGGCCAGCTCTACAAGGCCGAGGGCAACAAGCTGGTCGTCGAGGGCAGCGGTTTCTCCAACACCCTCACCCAGTACAACGACTTCAAGTCCGGCAGCCTCTTCAGCACCGACGACCTGAACCCGTTCAGCTTCAGACTGGACAAGTTCACCGGCACGTACGAGACCTCGGGCCCCAACACGGGCACCCCACGCACCTACCAGGCCGCCCTCACCTACAGCGTGGGCGCCTACGGCAAGGACGAGAAGACCGTCGTCAAGGTCAACCACCCGCTGGAGATCGCCGACTCGAAGGTCTACCTCACCGCGCACGGCTACGCGCCCGTCATCACCGTCCGCGACGGCAAGGGGAACGTCGTCTACAGCGACGCCGTGCCGCTGCTGCCGCTCGACTCCAACGTCACCTCCACCGGCGTCGTCAAGGTCCTCGACGGCTACCGCGACCCCAAGGGCGTCGCCGAGCAGCTCGGCATCTCGGCGTTCTTCCTGCCGACCTACACCAAGGGCATGGAGACGGCGTCGACGTTCCCGGCGCTCGGCAACCCGGTGCTGAACCTGACGCCGTACCACGGTGATCTCGGCGTCGACTCGGGCATCCCGCAGAGCGTGTACCAGCTCGACAAGACCCATATGAAGGCGTTCAAGGACGCCAAGGGCGCGCAGTTGAGGGGCAACCTCAAGCCCGGCGAGACCATGACCCTGCCCGGTGGCGCCGGCACGGTCACCTACGAGGGCACCAAGCAGTGGGCGAACTTCCAGGTCACCCAGCAGCCCGCGAGCGGCTGGGCGCTCACCGGCGCCCTGGCCGCGATCTTCGGCCTGGCCGGCTCCCTGTTCATCCAGCGCCGCCGGGTGTGGGTGCGCGCGGTGAAGGGCGACGACGGGGTGACCGTCGTCGAGATGGCCGGCCTCGGCCGCAGCGAGTCCGCCAAGGTGCCCGAGGAGCTCGGCGAACTCGCCGGGATCCTCTACGACCAGGCTCCCGGGGCGGCCGACCCCGGCCCCTCGGATTCCCCCGACCCTTCCCCCGACCCCCAAGCCGTACCTGCCGAAGGGGCTGAGAAATGACTCTCGCCGCCGCAACCGAGCTGGCCACCGCCACCAACGAGCATCTCGCGAGCATCAGCAACACGCTGATCTACTCCTCGATGGCCGTCTACACCCTGGCCTTCTTCGCGTACATCGCCGAATGGCTCTTCGGCAGCCGCAGCAAGGTCGGCCGCACCGCCGCCGCGCTCACCGCCGAGGGGAAGGCCGCGACCAAGAGCCAGGGGCCCGCCGTCACCGTCAGGCGCGACGGCGCGACGGCCGTCCTGGAGCGGCCCCAGGTCGTCGTGCGCTCCGCGGCCGGTGCGCGTGACGTGCCCGACGGGCCGGGCGCGCACGGCGGCGACGAGCAGGGCGACATGTACGGCCGGATCGCCGTCTCGCTCACGGTGCTCGCGTTCCTGGTCGAGCTGACCGGCGTGGTCGCCCGCGCGGCCTCGGTGCAGCGCGCGCCGTGGGGCAACATGTACGAGTTCAACATCACCTTCTCCACGGTGGCCGTCGGCGTGTACCTCGGGCTGCTGGCGCTGCGCAAGAACGTGCGCTGGCTCGGCCTGTTCCTGATCACCACGGTCCTGCTGGACCTCGGCCTCGCGGTGACGGTCCTCTACACGGCGAGCGACCAGCTCGTCCCCGCCCTGCACTCGTACTGGCTGTACATCCACGTCTCCACCGCGATCTTCTGCGGCGCGGTGTTCTACGTCGGCGCGGTCGCCACGATCCTGTACCTGTTCAAGGACGCCTACGAGAACAAGCTCGCGACCGGCGGCAAGCCCGGCCGCTTCGCCAACTCGGTCCTGGACCGGCTGCCGGCCTCCGCCTCCCTCGACAAGTTCGCCTACCGCGTCAACGCGGCCGTGTTCCCGCTGTGGACGTTCACGATCATCGCGGGCGCGATCTGGGCGGGCGACGCGTGGGGCCGCTACTGGGGCTGGGACCCCAAGGAGACCTGGTCGTTCATCACCTGGGTCGCCTACGCCTGCTACCTGCACGCCCGCGCCACGGCCGGCTGGAAGGGCCGCAAGGCCGCCTACCTGGCTCTGATCGCCTTCGGCTGCTGGCTGTTCAACTACTACGGCGTCAACATCTTCGTCACCGGCAAGCACTCGTACGCGGGAGTCTGACCCGGACCCCACCCCCGCCCGCGCGACCGCCGTACGGACAGGTAGAAGGGCGTGGATGCGAACCCGAGTACCCCGAGCGCTCGGCGAACGCTGAGGAAACGCATCCGCGCGGGGGACCACGACGCCTTCGGCGAGCTCTTCGACGCCTACGCCCGCTCCGTCTACAACCACGCCTACCGGCTCACGGGGGAGTGGAGACGGGAGCCACCGTCGGCGTGCAGCTCCACGATCGTCACGGCGTTGTCGTACAGAAACGGGGCGGATCGGCGGGCATGCTTCGTCGGCGCAGGGCGTTGGCGTCAGCGCAGCCGGGACGACGACAGGATCGACAGCAGGTGAGCCGGGACCATCAGCCAGGTGACGACGGCGATGGCGGCCAGCGCCCAGCGGGTCGGGTCGACCGAGTCGGTGGCTGTGTCGGCGAAGGCCACGACGAGGAGGACCAAGGACGCCTCGATGCCGTTGGTCACCCGGTGGATCTTGAACGCGGCGGCCAGCCGGCGCACCGAGGCGACGCCCTGTGAGCGCGGCGCGGCGGCCTCGTCGTCGGCCACGGTCAGCCCGCGCCGGGCCCGCGCCACGTCCACCAGGTCGGTCGACGCCTTCAGCAGCACGACGCCGAGCGCGGTCGCCAGCCCGAGCGACACCCAGCCGTTGAAGCCCGCCCAGCCCCCGAGCCCGGACTCCGCGGCGCGGAAGCCGAAGCCGGTCATGAGCGCCGCGTCGGCGAGATACGCGCCGAGCCGGTCGACGTAGATGCCGGTCGCGCTGTTCTGGCCCTTCCAACGGGCCACCTCGCCGTCCACGCAGTCGAAGAGCAGGAACAACTGCATCAGGAGGGCGGCCAGCACGGCCCCGGTCAGGCCCGGGACCAGCAGCGCGGCTCCGGAGAGCACCCCGCACACCACCATCGTCCAGGTCAGCTGGTCCGGAGTGACCCGGGTGCGCACCAGCTGACGGGTGAACCGCAGGGAGACCCGCCGCATGTACAGCCGGCCCGCCCAGTGTTCGCCGTTGCGGCTCGCCAGCTTGGTCTGCGGCTGGCAGACCTCTCGCAGCTCCTCCAGTACCGGAGCAGCAACCATGAACGTTCCTCCCACGAGCCCCATGATGATCGGGCCAGGCTACAGAGCGCTCAAGTGGCCGTCGCGGCCGGGCGGTTGGCAGAGCGGGCACCCCGTTCGAGTGGTCCGTATTGCCCCGGGCCGCCGGTGACCGCAGCATGAGGCCATGGACCTTCTGGATCAGGCGACGGCGCGGACCTGGCTGGCCACCGCCGTCGCCGAAGCGCGGACCGGCCTCGCCGAGGGCGGCATCCCGATCGGCGCGGCCCTCTACGGCGCGGACGGCACGCTCCTCGGCCGCGGACACAACCGGCGCGTGCAGGACGACGACCCCGCCACGCACGCGGAGACCGCCGCGTTCCGCGCCGCGGGCCGGCAGCGCTCGTACCGCGGCACGACGATGGTCACGACCCTCTCGCCGTGCTGGTACTGCTCCGGGCTGGTGCGCCAGTTCGGCATCTCCCGGGTGGTGATCGGAGAGGCGGCCACCTTCCACGGCGGTCACCACTGGCTGGCGGAGTACGGCGTGCAGATCATGCTGCTCGACGACGCCGAGTGCGTCGCGATGATGCGCGAGTTCGTCCAGCAGAACCCGGCGCTGTGGAACGAGGACATCGCCGGATCCTCCGCTCCCTGACGGAAGGCGAGGCGGGACTCGTCACGGTGAGCCGAGCACCGCGTAGTCGGCGACGGTGCGGCGGTAGCGGGCATGCCCGGTCTGCCGGGTGTGCCCGCGCTGCCACTCCTCCACGTCGGCCGGACCCGGCCGCGCCCCGGACCCGGCCCGGCACTCGGTGCACGACGTCTCGTACTCCGCCCCGGCCGAGGCGTCCGGCACGAGCGCATACTCCCGCAGCCCCAACAGGGGTGCGTGATAGCGGAGTTGGTGACGGCGCAGCAGGACGTCCGCGTCGGTCTCGGCGCTGCCGTCGTGCCGGGCGCGGGCGTCGTCGCGCAGCGCGGCCAGATCGGCGCAGGCCGCGCAGTCCCGGACGGGGACGGGGGAGAGGGGCTCCGGCGCGCCCTGGAACGAGCGGGAGTTGGCGGCGCGGACGGCCGCGCTGAGGCGTTCGCCGGGAGTGGCCGGACGGAGCGACTCCGGGCGGGCCTCCCACTCCCGGCCGCCGCCGACCGGACGCAGCAGCGCGTACGGGCCCGCCTTCCCCTGGTACTCGCCGACGTTGTCCGAGGTGGGGTCGTAGACGACCGTTCCCGTTTCGAACTGGTTCTCGGTGCTTTCGGTCATGCCCGTCCGTGCCCTCTCCGTACCGACTTCGTGACTCTGGGTGTGTCGAGCGTCGCGTGCGGGCACGGTGCGTATCAATGTCCGGCGCGTGCCACTGCCGCCTGTCACGGAGGGGGTCGACCCATGACCACCAACGCCATGCTCTTCGGCGAACTGCTGCGGCACTACCGCGAGGGGGCGCTGCTGACCCAGGAGGCCCTGGCGAAGGCGATCCCGTGCGACCGGTCGTTGGTGGCCCGCGTGGAGTCGGGGACCCGGGTCCCGCAGGAGCCGTTCGCCAAGATGTGTGACGAAGTGCTCCGCACAGGCGGGGCGTTGACCCGGCTCTGGGGGCGCGTCGACTGGTACGCCCAAGTGGAGCATCCGGACTGGTTCAAGCGGCGGGCCGAGATGGACGCGGAGGCGGTCTCCCTCTGGGAGTACCAAGAGCGTGTGATGCCGGGCATGTTGCAGACACCGGACTACGCGCACGCTCTGTTCTCACGGGTCGCGAGCGGTCGTGAGGTCGAGGAGCGCGTTCGGGCTCGGCTGAGCCGACAGCAGCGGTTCCTGACCGAAGGCGGCCCGTTGTACGTCGTCGTCCTGGACGAGAGCTGCCTGCGCCACGTCGTGGGGAACGCAGCGATCATGCGGGACCAGTGCGCACACCTCTTGGAGGTCGGCCGACGCGCCAACATCCGTATCCAGGTGGCCCCGGCGGACTTCCCGGAACTCCTGCGCCCCAATGTGTCCATGTCGCTGATCGAGCTGCCCGACGGACATCGATGGGTGTACTCGGAGTCCGTGGACCATGGCCATTTCAACGACGATCCAACCGTCTTCACGGGCCATAGCCGCACCTATGATGTGCTCAGGGCGGACGCTCTGTCAGCCCGTGAGTCCGTCGTTCTGATCAGCGGCGCGATGGAGGGGTACGGGCATCATGAACAGGTACGAACTCGGCGCGGCGAACTGGATCAAAAGCAGCTACAGCGGCGAGAACGGCGGCAACTGCATCGAAGTCGCCACCGGGTTCGCTTCCGTCGTCCCCGTCCGTGACAGCAAAGCGGCCGACGGCCCGGTGATCGTCGTCGCGCGGAGCGCCTGGGCCGCGTTCGTGGACGCCGTCAGCCTTCCTTAGGCTCCTCGCCCGACTCGCGGCGCTTCAGCTCGTCCTCGCGGCGGCGCAGGTCGGCCTCCCAGTCCTTGAGGAGCTCCTCGTCCTTCTTGTTCTCCTTGCGCAGGGACGCGAGGAACTCGGGGTTGTCGTCGGGGGCGACGAACTCGGTGCGGTGGTTGCGGTGCCACTCCGACGGGGTGGCGCCGCCCGCCGTCGCATGCCGCGTCCTTCCCGCCACCAGCCAGGCGATCGGACCGACGAGCACCTCGCCGAAGAGGAGGATGATGATGACCCACACCACCTTCGGCAGCCCGCGCACCTCTTCCTCGGGCGTGTTCAGGCAGTCGATGAAGGCGTAGATCCACAGTGCCAGGACCAGCAGGAACGGCAGATACCTGAGCATGGTGGCGGGTTCTCCCAGAACGCGGCGAGGGGGCGCGGGACGGCCCCGGTGACGGGGTCAGGGTAGCGGGTGGCCGGCGTGCCATCCCGGGGGACGGCCCCGGCGCCCCGGCAGAAAGACAGGGGCGGGCGTCGGGCGGGAGCGGGCCCTCGGCGATACTGGGACACATGGCTTACGACGATCTTCGTTCCCTGCTCAGGGCACTGGAACGCGAAGGCGACCTCAAGCGCGTCAAGGCCGAGGTCGATCCGTATCTGGAGGTCGGTGAGATCGTCGACCGGGTCCAGAAGTCCGGGGGCCCGGCGCTGCTCTTCGAGAACGTGAAGGGCTCCAGCATGCCCCTCGCGATGAACGTCTTCGGCACCGACCGGCGGCTGCTGAAAGCCCTGGGGCTGAAGTCGTACGCGGAGATCAGCGACAGAATCGGCGGGCTGCTGCGGCCCGAGCTGCCGCAGGGGTTCGTCGGCGTGCGCGAGGCCTTCGGCAAGCTCGGCGCGATGACGCACGTCCCGCCGAAGAAGGTGAAGCCCCAGGACGCTCCCGTCCAGGAGGTCGTCCTGCACGGCGACGACGTCGACCTCGACGCCCTGCCCGCCCTCTTCACCTGGCCGCAGGACGGCGGCTCCTTCTTCAACCTGGGCCTGACGCACACCAAGGACCCCGAGAGCGGCGTCCGCAACCTCGGTCTGTACCGCCTCCAGCGCCACGACAAGCGCACGATCGGCATGCACTGGCAGATCCACAAGGACAGCCGCAACCACTACCAGGTGGCCGCGCGCAAGGGCGAGAAGCTGCCCGTCGCGATCGCCTTCGGCTGCCCGCCCGCCGTGACGTACGCCTCCACCGCGCCGCTGCCCGGCGACATCGACGAGTACCTGTTCGCCGGGTTCCTCGCGGGCAGGCGGATCGAGATGGTCGACTGCAAGACGGTGCCGCTTCAGGTGCCGGCGCAGGCGGAGGTCGTCATCGAGGGCTGGCTGGAGCCGGGCGAGATGCTCCCGGAGGGCCCCTTCGGCGACCACACCGGCTTCTACACGCCGCAGGAGCCGTTCCCCGCGCTGAAGATCGACTGCGTGACGATGCGGAAGCGGCCGCTGCTGCAGTCGATCGTGGTGGGCCGGCCCCCGACGGAGGACGGTCCGCTCGGCCGGGCCACGGAGCGCTTCTTCCTGCCCCTGCTCAAGATCATCGTCCCGGACATCGTGGACTACCACCTGCCCGAGGCCGGCGGTTTCCACAACTGTGCGATCGTCTCGATCGACAAGAAGTATCCCAAGCACGCACAGAAGGTCATGCACGCCGTCTGGGGCGCGCACATGATGTCGCTGACCAAGCTGATCGTGGTCGTCGACGCCGACTGCGACGTCCACGACCTGCACGAGGTCGCCTGGCGGGCGCTCGGCAACACCGACTACGCCCGTGACCTGTCGATCGTCGAAGGTCCCGTCGACCACCTCGACCACGCCTCCTACCAGCAGTTCTGGGGTGGCAAGGCGGGCATCGACGCGACGAGGAAGTGGCCCGAGGAGGGGTACACGCGGGACGGCGGCTGGCCGGAGATGGTGCTGCCCGACCCGGAGACGGCGGCGAAGGTCGACCGCCGCTGGAAGGAGTACGGGCTGTGAGCTCCGCATCCGCAGCACTTCCGCAGCAGCCGGGGCGCACGAAGGCCTTCCTGCGCCTGGTGATGATCGAGCACTCCGTGTTCGCGCTGCCCTTCGCCTACATCGCCGCCCTCACGGCGATGTTCGAGCTGGACGGCAACATCCACTGGGCCAGACTGCTGCTGGTCACCGTCTGCATGGTGGGCCTGCGCACCTTCGCCATGGCGGTCAACCGGATCATCGACCGCGAGATCGACGCCCGCAACCCGCGCACCGCGCACCGCGAGCTGGTGACGGGTGCGATGTCGGTGAAGCACGCCTGGACCGGCGCGCTGGTCGCCGTCGCCGTGTTCCTCGGCTCGGCGGCGCTGCTCAACCCGCTCTGCCTCGCCCTGGCCCCCGTCGCGGTGATCCCGATGGTGGTCTACCCCTACGGCAAGCGGTTCACGAACTTCCCGCAGGCCATCCTGGGTGTGGCCCAGGCGATGGGCCCGATCGGCGGCTGGCTGGCGATCACCGGCGAGTGGTCCTGGGACGCGGTCATCCTCGGGCTGGCCGTCGGCGTCTGGATCGGCGGCTTCGACCTGATCTACGCCTGCCAGGACGTCGAGACCGACCGCGAGATCGGCGTCATGTCGGTGCCGGCCCGCTTCGGCGTCCCGGCGGCGATCCGGGGCGCGCGCGTCTGCCACGCCGTCACGACCGCGCTGTTCGTCTGGTACGCGCTGGCCACCGGCGCCGGCGCGTTCTTCTGGCTGGGGCTGCTGATCGTCGCGGGCGCGTTCGTGTACGAGCACTCGATCGTGCGCCCCCACGACCTGTCCCGGCTGAACAGGGCGTTCTTCTCGACCAACGGGTTCATCGGCATCAGCCTGTTCGTCTGCGCGCTCGTCGACCTGCTGGTGCGGGGGCTCACGGTGTAGTCCGGTCCTGAAGACCTCCGTGCCCACCGGTACGCTCAAGGTGTGAACGCAGGAGAAACGCAGCGCGTGCCTTGGATCGTGGGGGTGTCCGGGGCGTCCGGGACGCCCTATGCCGCCGCCGTGCTGCGGGCGCTGCTCGCCGGGGGCGAGAGCGTCGACCTGGTGGTCAGCCGGGCCTCGCGGCTCACTCTGCTCGACGAGACCGGGATCTCCTTCCGGGACGCGCACTGGCGGGACGACCTGCGGGAATGGCTCGGGCGCGGAGCCGACGGCAAACCGGACGCGTTCGACGTCGACGTCAGCGGCGACCGGGTGCGCCACTGGGCCGCGGGGGATCTCGCCGCCGGCCCCTCCTCGGGGTCGTATCCCGTGAAGGGGATGCTGATCGTGCCCGCCTCGACCGCCTGTGTCGCCGGGGTCGCCCTCGGGCTGTCGAAGGACCTGCTCCAGCGGGCCGCGAGCGTCACGCTCAAGGAACGGCGGCCCCTGGTCGTGGCCGTCCGCGAGACCCCGCTGAACGGGCAGACCCTGCGCCATCTGGTCGCGCTGGACGACGCCGGCGCGAGCGTCGTGCCCGCCTCCCCCGCCTTCTACGCGGGCGCCACGCACATCCAGGACCTGGTCGACTTCGTCGCCGGGCGCGTTCTCGACGCGGCGGGGGCCGCGCACGGGCTCTACCGCCGGTGGGACGGCGAGCTGGGCGGCGCGTCAGGAACGCGGGCGACCTGAGGGCCGTCCGTACACGTGGCAGTGCTTCGCAGTACCCGCAGGACCTCTCATCTCTTCAGGATTCTTCACCGGAAGGCTTCGATTCGCATGGACGCGGTGGACAGGCAGCTCATCCAGGCCCTGAGGGAGAACGGCCGGGCCTCCTACGCGGAGCTGGGACGCCTCGTCGGTCTGTCGGGACCCAGCGTCACCGACCGCATCAACCGGCTGGAGGCGGCCGGCGTCATCACCGGCTACCGGGCCACGGTGAACGCCGCCCAGCTCGGCCTCGGCGTCATCGCCCTCATCGGCATCTCGCTCTCCGACGCCGCCGACCACGAGGACGTGGCGGCCCGGCTCAAGGACCTGAGCGAGATCGAGGACTGCTGGTTCATCGCCGGCGACGACTCGTTCATGCTCAAGGTGCGGGCGACGGACGTCGACGGTCTGGAGAAGATCATCCGTCGGCTCAGCGGCACCAAGGGCGTCTCCCGGACCCGTACCACCATCGTGCTCTCCACCAAGTGGGAGAACCGCGTCGGGGAGCTGCCGGAAGAGGTGTAGCCGCGGGGACGTACGGTTGGTCGGGTCGGTCGGCGGGGGAAGCCGGCGGGCAGTCGTCGGTATCGGTAGTCGTCGGTAGGTCGTCGGTGAAAGGTGTGGGCATGGACGTCGGGCTCAAGCGCGAGCTGGAGGAGAAGGTCAGGGCCGGTGAGCGGCTGACCCGTGAGGACGGCGTCGCGCTGTACGAGTCGGACGACCTGGCCTGGCTGGGCGGTCTCGCGCACGAGGTGCGCACCCGCAAGAACGGCGACGTCGTGCACTTCAACGTCAACCGCCACCTCAACATGACGAACGTGTGCACCGCGTCCTGCGCGTACTGCTCCTTCCAGCGCAAGCCGGGGGAGAAGGACGCGTACACCATGCGCATCGAGGAGGCGGTGAAGCTCGCCAAGGCGATGGAGGGCGAGAACCTCACCGAGCTGCACATCGTCAACGGCCTGCACCCGAACCTGCCGTGGCGCTACTACCCGCGCTCCCTGCGCGAGCTGAAGGCGGCCCTGCCGGACGTCTCGCTGAAGGCGTTCACGGCGACGGAGATCCACCACTTCGAGACCATCAGCGGGCTCACCGCCTCCGAGATCCTGGACGAGCTGATCGACGCGGGCCTGGAGTCGCTGACCGGCGGCGGCGCGGAGATCTTCGACTGGGAGGTCCGGCAGCACATCGTGGACCACCGCACGCACTGGGAGGACTGGTCGCGGATCCACCGGCTGGCGCACGAGAAGGGGCTCAAGACGCCGGCCACGATGCTCTACGGCCACATCGAGGAACCCCGCCACCGCGTCGACCACGTGCTGCGGCTGCGCGAGCTCCAGGACGAGACGAACGGCTTCCAGGTCTTCATCCCGCTGCGCTACCAGCACGACTTCGTGGACGTGAAGGACGGCAAGGTCAGGAACCGGCTCCAGGCGCGCACCCGGATGGCGACCGGCGCGGAGGCCCTGAAGACGTTCGCCGTCTCGCGGCTGCTCTTCGACAACGTCCCGCACGTGAAGGTCTTCTGGGTGATGCACGGCGTCCAGACCGCGCAGCTGGCCCTGCAGCACGGCGCTGACGACATGGACGGCTCGGTCGTCGAGTACAAGATCACGCATGACGCCGACAACTACGGCACGCCGAACAAGCTGACCCGCGAGGACCTGCTGGACCTCATCCGCGACGCCGGCTTCCGGCCGGTGGAGCGCAACACGCGGTACGAGATCATCCGCGAGTACGACGGTCCGGACCCGGCCCGCCGCGAGTCGCCGCAGCCCATGCGGGTGTGACGGACCTCGCCCCAGGGGCCCGCCGGAAAGCTCTGCTCACGACGCTGTCGGTCGTCGAAAGCTCTGCTTCCCGGCGGGCCCCTGCCGTCGGTCGGCGGCCGTCCGCCACCCGTCTCGGCCGGTGGAAAGCGGGATACCCGTCACCCATGGCTGTCGCGAAGGCCCCCGAGGACGCGTACACCGCCGAGCCCTTCGCGACGGCCGGGAAGGCCCTCCTCGGGTCCTCGTTCCGGGTCGGTCAGGTGCGGGGCGCGGTGCTGGAGGAGGAGATCAACGGCCGGCCGCACCGGCTGCTGTCGACCGTCCACCCGGCCTCGGTGCTGCGCGCCGACGACCGCGAGGACGCCTACAAGGGATTCGTCCAGGATCCGGAAATCGCCGCGCGCCTCCTGGCGTAAGGGTTAACATCACCATGTGTCCCTTACCTTTACTCTCGATCCCACCGTCGGCCCGGCCCTGCGCGACGGCATCCTCGACCTGTGGACGGACGTCTCCAACGCGGGCGGAGCCGTCGGCTTCGTGGGGTCCGTGGACCGGGAGACCGTCCGCCCGGAGCTGGTCAAGCACCTCGTCGCGATGGCCGAGGGCCGGCACCGGCTGCTCGTCGGCCAGGACGCGGCCGGCGAGGTGGCCGCGACGGCGTTCTTCTCCTTCAACGCGCACCGCCTGCAGAAGCACTGGGTGTGGCTGTACACGGTGATGGTGCACCCCCGCCACCAGGGCCGGGGCTACGGCCGCGAGCTGCTGGCGGCCGCCGCCGACGCCGCCCGCGGCTTCGACGACATCGAGGCGATCCGCCTCTCCTGCCGCGGCGGACTCGGCCTGGAGCGCTTCTACGGCTCCTGCGGCTACAAGGAGGTCGGCCGGATCCCCGGAGCCATCCGGGTCGCCCCCGGCGACGACCGCGACGACGTCATCATGCTGCTCCCGCTGCACTGACCCCCTGCACCGACCCCCTGAGCCGCCCCCGCGGACGCGTGCGGGGGCGGCTGCGGGATCGGCGGCCGGGCGTGCTTCACTGGACGACGGCCCCTTTTGGAATCGGAAGAGTGGATTGACATGCTCCGCTACACACTGATGCGCCTCGGTGTCTTCGCCGGCTGCTTCGTGGTCGTCTGGGGTCTCGTCTACTCGGGCGTCGTCCCGCGCGGGCTCGGTGACTCCAACCTCATGTGGATCCTGCTGCTCTCGCTGGTGATCTCCGCGCCGATCAGCTTCGTGGTGCTGCGCAAGGAGCGCGACCGCGCCTCGGTGCACGTCGTGCGCCGCGTCGACCGCATGAAGGCGAACCTGGACGCCAACCGGTCCCAGGAGGACGCCATGGTCGACGAGGCCGCCCATCCCCAGGGCCGGGCGCAGACCTCCTGACGCTCCCGGGGCCCGGCGCGCCCCGCCCTGGCTACCCTGTGCCCATGGGTGCCGTGAAGACCAAGCGAATGCCGCGTGCGGTCCGTGAGCAGCAGATGCTGGACGCCGCCGTGGAGACCTTCGGTCGCCGCGGGTACATGGCCGCGTCGATGGACGAGATCGCCGAACTCGCGGGCGTGTCCAAGCCGTTGGTGTACCTGTACCTCAACTCCAAGGAAGACCTCTTCACCGCCTGCATCCGGCGCGAAGCCGCGGCGCTCGTCGCGGCGGTCCGGACCGGCGTCCGCACGGACCTGCCCGCGGACCGCCAACTCTGGGACGGACTGCGGGCGTTCTTCGCGCACACCGCTCAACACCCGCACGCCTGGTCCGTCCTGCACCTCCAGGCCCGCACCCACGGCGAGCCCTTCGCCGCCGAGGTCACGGCGATGCGCGAGGAGATCGTCGCGTTCGTCACGCAGCTGATCGTGGTCGCTGCCAGGGAGGCCCTCCCCCACCCTCGACTTCGCTCGTGCGGGGGGACCCCCATCGACCCCGACCTCCCCGAACGCGAGGTGGCCGGGCTCGCCGAGGCCCTGGTCGGGGCCGCCGAGTCCCTCGCCGCCTGGGCCAACGCGACGGCCGGCGTCACCTCCCGTCAGGCCGCGGCCACCCTGATGAACTTCGCCTGGGCGGGGCTGGGCGCCCTCATGGAAGGGCGGCCCTGGGCCCCGCCGGAGGACTGAGCCGGGAACGACGTCCCGGGGCGCAGGCTGCGGACCCGGGGCGGCTCAGGGGCCCGCGGGCGCGGTGAGGGGGTCCACCCGGCCGCTCACGTGGAGGCGGCCCGCCTCTCCCGTGCCGCGCAGCTCGAAACGGCTGCCGTCCGCCGCGAAGGCGACCGTGCCCGGCAGCAGCACCGGAGCCCGGAACTCCGCACCGACCCGCACCGCCTGGGGCACGCCATGGGCGGCGAGGCAGCGGGCCACGGTCCACATGCCGTGGGCGATGGCCCGCGGAAAGCCGAAGAGGCGGGCGGTGAGCGGATGCAGATGGATCGGATTGCGGTCGCCGGACGCCGCGCCGTAGCGCCGGCCGACGTCGGCGGCGAGCCGCCACTCGTCGAGCACGGGCAGCGGACCCGGCCAGACCTCACCGCCGGCGGTCCGGGACCGGCCGGTGGCCGGCTCCGTCGGTCCGGCGGCGGCCGCGTGCCGTCCGGCGGCGGGCGCGGACTGATCCGTGGGGGAAGCGGCCCGGTCCGTGAGGGAAGCGGCCCGGTCAGGGAGGGGGCCGGTCCGGTCCGTGGGGGAAGCGGCCCGGTCCGTGGGGGAACCGGTCCGGTCCGTGGGGGAAGCGGCCCGGTCAGGGAGGGGGCCGGACTGTCGTGCGGGCCGCCCGGTTTCCTCGACGGAGGGCTCGGGCCCCGTGCGGTGCCGGGCCAGATAGGTGCTCGTCGACTCCCACACGAGCGTGCCGCGCTCGCGCAGCTCCGTCATGACGACCGCCTCCGTCCCCTTCCGGTGCGGCGTCAACCGGTCCACGTACACGGCCAGTTCGTACTCGCCCGTGGCCGCGAGGGCCGTGTGGCGGGTGATCTCGATCGACGTGTGGACCAGGCCCAGCAGCGGGAGGGGGAAGTCCCGGCCGCTCATGAGGCGCATGGCCAGCGGGAAGCCCAGGACATGGGGATAGGTGAGCGGCAGCGCGTCCTCACCGGTGGGGAAGGCGCACACCCGCTCGTAGGCGGCGAGCCGGGTCAGGTCCACCCGCAGCCCCGGCAGCACCAGCCGCTCGCCCGCGCCGGGGAGGGCGAGGCCCGGGCGGGGCCGCTTGAGGGGGGAGCGCAACGCCCCGAGGGCGAGCAGCGGGCCGAGGGCCGGAGCGGAGGCCAGGGTGGTGCGCCCGGGGGACCGGGTCGGCGGGATCAGCGGAGGCGGCGTGGTCATCACGCCCCCAGCAGGCTCTGGCCGCACACCCGCACGACCTGTCCGTTCACCGCACCGGATGCGGGGTGCGCGAGCCACGCGGTCGTCTCGGCGACGTCGACGGGCAGTCCGCCCTGGGCCAGGGAGTTCATCCGGCGGCCCGCCTCGCGGATGAACAGGGGCACCGCGGCCGTCATCTTCGTCTCGATGAAGCCCGGCGCGACCGCGTTCACGGTGACCCCGTGCTCCGCGAGGGCGCGCGGCGCGAGGGAGCGGACCAGTCCGGCGATCCCCGCCTTGCTCGCGCCGTAGTTGGTCTGCCCGGCGTTGCCCGCGAGCCCGGCGATGGAGGCGGTGGCCACGATCCGCCCGCCGCGGCGCAGGGTGCCCTTGGCGAGCAGCGCGTCCGTGGTGCGCAGCACGCTCGCCAGATTGACGTCGAGCACCGAACTCCAGCGCTCGGCGGACATGTTGACCAGCCGCCGGTCCCTGGTGATCCCCGCGTTGTGGATCAACACGTCGATTCCGTCGGGGAGTTCGGCGGCGATCCGTTCGCCCGCGTCGGCGGCGGTGATGTCGAGGGCGAGGGCGCTTCCGCCCAGTCGCCCGGCGACCCGCCGGGCGTCGTCCTCGGCCTGCGGCACGTCCAGCACGACGACGCGGGCCCCGTCGCGCGCCAGCGTCCGGGCGACCGCCTCGCCGATGCCGCGCGCGCCGCCGGTGACGAGCGCGGTGCGGCCGGCCAGCGGGAGCGACCAGTCGGCGGGGGCCCCGGACGCCTCGGCCGTCACCGTGATCACCTGCCCGCTGACGTACGCGGACCTGGGCGAGAGGAGGAAGCGCAGCGTGGACTCGGCGGCGGCCGCGTCGGTCAGCCGGAGCAGGTTGACGGTCCTGCCGCGTCCGATCTCCTTGCCGAGGGAGCGCGCGAATCCCTCCAGGGCCTGCTGCGCCGCCGCCCGGTGATGGTCGGCCCCGGCTTCCAGGGGTGAGCCGAGCACCACGATCCGTCCGCTCGCGGCGACCGACCGCACGACCGGATGCAGGGCCGCGTGCACCTCGGCGAGCGAGTCGACGTCGTGGACGCCGGTGGCGTCGAGGACGACGGCCGCGTTCCCACCGGCGTCCGCGGGGCGGGCGGCGGGGTCGGCCGGCGGGAGCCCGGTGCGGGCGAGGACCGGCGCGAGGTCGCGGACCGCGGTCTCACCGGCCGTAAGGTGAAGCAAGTCGCCGGGGAGACAGGGCTGTTCGGGCGACCAGCGCCTGAGCGCCGCCGGTTGCGGAAGGCCCAGTCGCCGGGTGAGGAACCGGCCGGGGGCGGTGGCGGTGAAGCTCAGATAGCGGTCGGCCATGTTCGTCTCGTCTCCCACGGGCTTGACGCACAGGATAATTTGCTTACTCCCGAGTAAGGTTACCGGGGGTAAGTCTAGGTCAAGGGTGAGGAGCAGGTCGAGATGAGTACCTCGGAGCCGTCGAAGGTGACCTATCTGCGAGGGGCCCGCAAAGAGCCCCTGGAGCCCCCGCGCGCCCGGCGCGTGGCGATCGTGGGCGGCTCGCGCATCCCCTTCGCCCGCTCGGACGGCCCCTACGCCACCGCCTCCAACCAGGACATGCTGACGGCGGCCGTGAACGGGCTGGTGAACCGGTACGCGCTCGACGTGCCCGGCGTGGTGGGCGAGTTCGTCGCCGGGGCCGTCCTCAAGCACAGCCGGGACTTCAACCTGGCCCGCGAGACCGTCCTCGGCTCCAGGCTCGACGCCCGCACCCCCGCCTACGACGTCCAGCAGGCCTGCGGCACCGGCCTGCAGGCCGTGATCGCCGCCGCCAACAAGATCGCCCTCGGTCAGACCGAGTCCGCGATCGCGGGCGGCGCGGACACCGCGAGCGACGCCCCCCTCGGCGTCGACGACCGGCTGCGCCGCATCCTCCTGGAGGCCCGCCGGGCGAAGTCGATCGGAGACCGCCTCAAGGCGCTGGCGCAATTCCGCCCAGCCCAGCTGGTCCCGGAGATCCCGCGCAACGCCGAACCGCGCACCGGCCTGTCCATGGGCGAGCACGCGGCGGTCACGGCCCGCGCCTGGGGCGTCGGACGCGAGGCCCAGGACGAACTGGCGGTCACCAGCCACCAGCGGCTCGCCGCCGCGTACGAGCGCGGCTTCTTCGGCGACCTGGTGGTCCCCTTCCGCGACCTGACCCGCGACCAGAACCTGCGCCCCGACTCCACGGTCGAGAAACTGGCCCGCCTGAAGCCGGTGTTCGGGACCGACGGCCCCGAGCCGACCATGACGGCGGGCAACTCGACGCCGCTGACGGACGGTTCGGCGGTCATCCTGCTCGCCTCCGAGGCGTGGGCCGAAGCGCGCGGCCTGGAGCCGCTCGCCTACCTGGCGGCGTACGAGACGGCGGCGGTCGACTTCGTGCGCGGCGATGCGGCCGGGGGCGAGGACGGCCTGCTGATGGCCCCCGCCTACGCGGTCCCGCGCATGCTGGAGCGGGCCGGCCTGGGCATCGAGGACTTCGACCTGGTCGAGGTGCACGAGGCGTTCGCCTCCCAGGTGCTGGCCACCCTCGCGGCCTGGGAGAAGCAGGGTCTCGCCCCGGTGGACCGGGACCGGCTGAACGTGGCCGGTTCCTCCCTCGCCACCGGCCACCCCTTCGCGGCCACCGGAGCACGCATCGTGGCGACGCTCGCCAAGCTCCTCGCCGAGCGGAGCGGCCCCGCGCGGGGGCTGATCTCGATCTGCGCGGCGGGCGGACAGGGCGTCACCGCGATCCTGGAACGAACGTGAGCGCCCCTCACACACCCTCCGAGGTTGCACAGCCCTGACCCCGGAACATCCCGGAACACGCACAAGCCCCACACCTGAAAGCCGTACGATCCCCTACCCAACCGGCGGTAACCCTGGTCTTAGCGGGCATCCCGGTTGAACGCGTCGGTGCGCGAAGCACGTACGTCATGCAGCAAGCAGTTTCGTCGCTGCACGCCCAGGGAGCCGCCCGTGTCCACCCCCTCCTCAGCCGCCGGCTCGGCCTACGCCGACGTCGACGCTCCTCCCGTCCTCGTGGAACCCGAGACCCGCCGACTGGACGGCGCGGTACGGGAGGCGTCCGTGCCGGCCCTCGCGCGCCCGGTCGCCTACGGCTCGCTCGCCGACCTGCCCTACGACAACGCGGCCGCCGCCCCGGAGACGGTGGTCCTCAGCCGCAAGGGTCCGGACGGCGCATGGACGGACATCACGGCGGAACGCTTCGCCGCCCAGGTCCACGCGGTGGCCAAGGGGCTGGTGGCGGAGGGGCTGGCCCCCGGCGACCGGCTCGCCATCATGGCCCGCACGACCTACGAGTGGACGCTGCTCGACTTCGCCGCCTGGGCGGCCGGTCTGGTCACCGTCCCCATCTACCCGACGTCCTCGGCCTTCCAGACCCGCTGGATCCTCCACGACTCCGGCGCGGTCGCGCTGGTCACCGAGACGAGCGGCCAGGCCGCCGCCCTGGGCCCCGAACTCGACCGGCTGCCCGACCTGCACCACCTGTGGGTCATGGACAAGGGGCACGTGGACCGGCTGATCGAGGCGGGCGAGCGGGTCCCGGACTCCGAGGTCGAGATCCGCCGGGGCATGCTGGTCCCCGACACGCTCGCCACCCTCGTCTACACCTCCGGCACCACCGGCCGCCCCAAGGGCTGCGCGCTCACCCACGGCAACTTCTTCGCCGAGGTCGACAACGCGATCGAACTGCTCTACCCGGTCTTCAAGTCGAAGGACGACGAGCTCTCCGTCCTGCTCTTCCTCCCCATGTCCCACGTCTTCGGCCGGATGGTCGCGATCGCGTGCGTCCGGGCGCGCGTCCGCCTCGGCCACGCCCCGAGCATCAAGTCCGAGGACCTCCTGCCGGATCTGGCGGCCTTCAGACCCACCTGCCTGCTGGCCATCCCGTACATGCTGGAGAAGGTCTTCAACTCGGCCCGCGCGAAGGCGGAGGCGAGCGGCCGGCTGTCGTCCTTCGACCGCGCGGTCGGCGTGGCCCGCCGCTACGGCGAGGCGGTCGAGGCGCACAAGACCGGGGCCGGATCCGGGCCGGGAGCCACGCTGCGGGCGGCCCGCACCCTGTACGACCCGCTCGTCTACCGCCGCATCCGCAACGCCATGGGCGGCCGGGTGCGCCACGCCATCTGCGGCGGCTCCCCGCTGGGCCGCCGCCTCTCCTCGTTCTACCTGGGCGCGGGCATCGAGATCTACGAGGGCTACGGCCTCACCGAGACGACCGCCGCGACCACCGTGACGCCCCCGATGAAGCCCCGTCTCGGCACGGTGGGCTGGCCCCTGCCCGGCACCAGGATCCGCATCGCGGCTGACGGCGAGATCCTGGTCGCCGGCGAGCACGTCCTGCGCGGCTACTGGGACCCGGCCGCCGGGGGAGTGGTCCCCGCGGCCCCCGACGGCTGGCTGGCCACCGGTGACCTCGGCGAGCTGGACGACGAGGGCTATCTGACGATCACCGGCCGCAAGAAGGAGATGATCATCACGGCGGGCGGCAAGAGCGTCGCCCCCGCACCCCTGGAGAACTGGCTGCGCTCGCACCCCCTGATCTCCCAGGCCATGGTCCTCGGCGACGGCCGCCCCTACGTCACCGCCCTGCTCACCCTCGACCCCGACGGCCTCACCCACTGGCGTCAGATGCACGGCAAGCACCCGGTCCCCGCGGAGCTGCTGATCGACGACGCGGAGCTGAACGCCGTCCTCCAGCGCGCGGTCGACGAGGCGAACAAGCTGGTCTCCCGCCCCGAGTCGATCCGCCGCTTCGCCGTCCTGCCCACGGACTTCTCCGAGAGCGCCGGCCACCTCACCCCGTCGATGAAACTCCGCCGAGAGGCGGTCATGCGGGACTTCGCCGACCAGGTGGAGGATCTCTACGCGCGGTAACCCGGTGGCCGGGAGACGGCACGGTGGGCGAGGATGCGGCGCGTGAACGGCATCGAGTTCTTCCACCACCCCTCGCAGCAGTCTCCCGCCGACCTGCTCTGGGGCATCCACGTCGACGGGCTCGACCTGCGCGCCCGCACGGCCTGGGCGACGCGCGAGCTGTGGCGACCGGAACTGGACGACCAGTTCGCCGACCAGGAACGCGAGTCGGCCGACCTGATCTGGAACGGCCACGCCGGCCTTTCCGTAGGGGATTTCGCCCACCTCCACGACCACTTCCTGAGCGACTCCGACTCCGACTCCGACGCCGACGCGCCCGTCCCGCTCCTCGGCTGCCCCTGCGGCCTCTGGTTCTGCTGGCCCCTCATGGCCCGGGTCACCCCGGCCCCGACGACGGTCGTCTGGTCCTCCTTCCGCTACCCGGAGCGCGAGCACTGGGGAGACCTCCCGCTCGGCCCGTTCACCTTCGACCGAGCGGCGTACGAAACGGCGCTGAGGTCCCCGAAGACCCTCACGAAAGACCCCCTGGGCCCGGCCCCCGCGGGACTGGGGGTGTGAGGGCCCGGAGCGCGGGGCCGATATCGGGCGTCCCTTGTCAGCGCCGCTTCCACGAGCCGGTCGCCGGCCTCGGCGAAGGTCGGAGTCGGTGAACGTGTTCACCCTTCTGGGCGATCAGGAAGGCCTGCGGGGTCGGCTCGTGGAGGGCGGGGTCTGCCTCCCGGACCGTGCGGGAGAGGACCGGCAGGCCGGCCGCCGTCAGCAGGCGCGCCATGCGCTCCGGGCGGCGGCGCTCGAAGTCGAGGGTGACCGGGTGGCCCCAGGGGCGGTCGTGGCGGCGTGGCTCGTCGCCGACCTGGAAGGCCAGCAGGAGATGGCCGCCGGGGGCCAGGACGCGGTGGAACTCGGCGAACAGGGCAGGCAGTTCGTCCAGCGGGGTGTGGATGGACGAGTAGAAGGAGACGACTCCGGCCAGGGCCTCGTCGGGGAAGTCCAGTTGGAGCATCGAGCCCTGTTCGAAGCGGATGCCCGGGTTCTCGCGCCGGGCGATCGTCAGCATCGACTCCGACAGGTCGAGCCCGGACACGTCGAGTCCCAGCGAGGCGAGCCGCCCGGTCGTCCGGCCGGGGCCGCACCCCAGGTCGGCCACCCGGCCGCCCGTGCCGACGAGTTCGGCGTACGCGGCGAGGAGGGCCCGCTCCAGCGGCCGGGAGGCGAGATCGTCGCTGAAGCGCTCGGCGTAGTCCTCGGCCACGGCGTCGTAGAAGGCCCGGGTGGCGGTCAGGAAACCGGGTTCGGCGGGGACGGCGGCGGCGGGCGCCGTAGGGCCGTCGGCTCTGGGCGGGACGGGAGAGGGGGGCGTCGCGGTGTCGTCGGTCATGGGCGAGGAGCCTAGGAGGTCCCACCGACAGCGGGATCCGCTACCGGCCACCCCGGGGGTGCGCGGAGCCCCCGGTCCGCGCGCAAAGGCAGGAGCCCCGTGCCGAAAGGCACAGGGCTCCTTGGGTACTGCTCTCAGAGACTTGCGATCTCAGGGTGTGAAGATCAGACGGGGGTGACGTTCTCCGCCTGCGGACCCTTCGGGCCCTGCGTCACGTCGAAGGAGACCTGCTGGTTCTCCTCGAGCGAACGGAAACCCTGCGCGTTGATCGCGGAGTAGTGGACGAAGACGTCGGGGCCGCCGCCTTCCTGGGCGATAAAGCCAAAGCCCTTTTCGGCGTTGAACCACTTCACGGTTCCGGTAGCCATAAGCCCTCCTTGGGCCCAAAGGGTTGCCCTGCTCCAGAACCCTGCAAGCGTGAAAGCAAGTGCCGCACAACTGCATACGTCTGAAAACGACGAGAGCCCGCGGTTACATGCTCCGCAGGCTCTGTACTGCAAGGGAAACCAAACTGCAACTTGCGGCGAGCCTAGCACGCGGGCAGCCGAAAGCAATAGAGGTCAAGATCACGTCACCCGGATGTTTGAAGATCCCTGAAAGGGGTTGACTCGGGGGCGGAGTCCCGAGCATACGCGAAGGGGTCTAGCCTCGCGATGTGGACAATTCTCGCACCCGGCCGCGCGTCGGCCACATCCAGTTCCTCAACTGCCTGCCCCTCTACTGGGGGCTCGCGAGAACCGGCACCCTCCTGGACTTCGAGCTGACCAAGGACACCCCGGAGAAGCTCAGCGAGCGGCTGGTGCGCGGCGAGCTCGACATCGGGCCCGTCACCCTCGTCGAGTTCCTCAAGAACGCCGACGACCTGGTCGCCTTCCCCGACATCGCCGTCGGCTGCGACGGCCCGGTGATGTCCTGCGTGATCGTCAGCCAGGTCCCGCTGGAGGAGCTGGACGGCGCGCGAGTCGCCCTCGGTTCCACCTCCCGCACCTCCGTGCGCCTGGCCCAGCTCCTGCTGGCCGACCGGTACGGCGTCCGGCCCGAGTACTACACGTGTCCGCCCGACCTCAGCCTGATGATGCAGGAGGCCGAGGCGGCCGTTCTCATCGGCGACGCCGCGCTGCGGGCCAACCTGCTCGACGGACCCCGCTTCGGCCTGGAGGTCCACGACCTCGGCGCGCTCTGGAAGGAGTGGACCGGCCTGCCCTTCGTCTTCGCCGTGTGGGCGGCCCGGCGCGAGTACCTGGAGCGCGAGCCCGTCATCACCCGCCAGGTCCACCAGGCCTTCCTCGACTCCCGCAACCTCTCCCTGGACGAGGTCGGCAAGGTCGCGGAGCAGGCGGCCCGCTGGGAGGAGTTCGACGAGCAGGTCCTGGAGCAGTACTTCACCACCCTGGACTTCCGCTTCGGCCCGGCCCAGCTGGCGGCCGTGACCGAGTTCGCCCGCCGCGTCGGCCCCACGACGGGATTCCCCGCGGACGTCAAGGTGGAACTGCTCCAGCCCCGTTCTGCGTAATCTGCTGCACAGCCCGGGAAGCCCGGGAAGGCCCGGACACCGGCTGCGAGTGGCGGACCACGAGCGGCGGGTCTCGGGCCGCAGGGTCTCGGGCCGCGGGGGCTCGAGACCAGGTCTCGGGTCCGGGTCTCGGGTCCGGGTCGCGGGTCCGGGTCGCGGGTCCTTACGGGGGAGGGGCGGACGCCCATGCAGCCGCTGGCAGAAGACGAACCCACGACCGTGGGTCCCTACCGGCTGCTCGGCCGGCTCGGCTCCGGTGGGATGGGCCGGGTCTACCTCGGCCGCAGCGCCGGCGGCCGCACGGTCGCCGTCAAGATCGTGCACCCGCACCTCGCGCTCGACGAGGAGTTCCGCGCCCGCTTCCGGCGTGAGGTCGAGGCCGCGAGACGGGTCGGCGGGGCCTGGACCGCGCCGGTCCTGGACGCCGACCCGGAAGCCGCGGTGCCCTGGGTCGCCACCGGGTACGCGGCCGGCCCCTCCCTGGCCGCGGCGGTCGCCTCCGGCGGCGGGCCGCTGCCCGCACACTCGGTGCACGTGCTGGGCGCCGGTCTGGCGGAGGCACTGGCGACCGTGCACGCCCTGGGCCTGGTGCACCGGGACGTGAAGCCGTCCAACGTGCTGCTGACCGTCGACGGCCCGCTGCTCATCGACTTCGGCATCGCCCGCGCGATCGACGGCACGGCCTCCCTCACCTCGACCGGCGTCTCGGTCGGCTCGCCCGGTTACATGGCCCCCGAGCAGATCCTCGGCCGGGGCGCGTCCGGCGCGGCCGACGTCTTCTCCCTGGGCGCGGTCCTGGCGTACGCGGCGACGGGGCGGGCGCCGTTCCCGGGCGACTCCTCGGCCGCCCTGCTCTACCGCGTCGTCCACGAGGCGCCGGAGCTGGGGGACCCGGAGGGCGCCCTGCGGGGCGAACTGCGGTCGGTGGTCGAGGCCTGCCTCGCCAAGGACCCGACCGTGCGGCCGGCCCCCGCCGAAGTGGCCGCGCGCCTCGCTCCCGAGGGCGCCACCCGGCTCGTGGCCTCCGGCTGGCTGCCGGGCCCTCTCGTGGCACAGGTGAGCCGCAGCGCCGTCCACCTCCTCAACCTGGAGGGAACGGGAACGGGAACGGGAACGGTGAAGGGGAGGGGAGCGGGGGCGGTGACCGGCCCGGGCCCCGGTGCGGGTTCGGGCGCCGGCGCCGACGGGGGAGCGCGGGCGGGTGGCGGGGCGAGTCCGTCGGCGTCCGGGCCGGTGGCGTTCAGCAGCCCCGCGGTGTGGCCGGGCGAGGCGGCAGGCGCGGGGACCGAGCGGTCGGGGCCCGTGGCC